>JAOACN010000165.1 GCA_026417815.1 Chloroflexaceae bacterium
CGGCTTCGCAGGACGTTCGCCCGCGCCTGATGAAGATGACGCATTCCATCCGGTAGAGCCCGCGCAGGCGGGCTTCGCATCAGTAGCCCGCGGCTTCAGCCGCCGGGCGAGGGGGAGCGTGCAAGACGTTTCGTCACACCCTCTCCTCACAGTGTACGTGTTCACACTTCTCCGGGGAGCGAGGGCATCCTGGCCTCGCATCCTGACGAGAGCGGGACGCCCGCGCTCCGGGATTTGCGGGGTTACCCCAACTCTGAACACGTACCTTGCAGTGGAGGCTGTGAGGGGCTTCGTCCCTCCAGAAGCCCCTTGCCGGTGCGGCGGGGTTTCGCTGCGCCGCACCGGAAAGGAGAGTCCTGCGGGGGCCTGCGACCCGCAGAGACGAAGTCTCGTTGTACTACTAATAGAACAGGTTGGACAGCCCGTAGTAGAGCGGAATGCCAACGGCCAGGTTAAAGGGAAACGTAATCGCCAGCGAGGCGGTCAGGTAATAGCTCGGATTGGCCTGGGGCAGGGCAATACGCACGGCGGCGGGGGCCGCGATATAGGATGCGCTGGCCGCCAGGGTGCCCAGGACCACCGCGCCGCCGGGCGAAAGGCCGGTCAGGCTGCCGAGCCAGATGCCGACGATACCCGCGGCGATCGGCATCAGGATGCCAAAGGCCACCAGAAACATACCGACTTTGCGCAGATCGCCCAATCGTCGGGCAGCGACCATGCCCATTTCAAGCAAGAAGAGCGTCAGCACTCCCTTGAAGGGATCGACAAACAGCGGCGCGACCTGTTTCAAGCCTGCCTGACCGGCGAGAAAGCCGATCACCAGACCGCCCAGGAGCAGCAGAATGCTCTTGCCGGCCAGCAGTTCGTGGATCAACTCGCCCCAATTGCCTCCCTGTCCCATTGCCACGCGGGCAATCAACAGGGCCACGATGATCGCCGGCACCTCCAGCAACGCGACCAGGGTAGGCGTAAACCCCTCATACGGCACCTTCAGCGCCTCCAGGAAGGTCTGCACAGCAGCGAAGGTTACGGCGGAGACCGAGCCATAATGCGCGGCCAGGGCCGCGGCATCGGCGACCTCGAAGCGGCCCAGGCGCCGCAGGATAACATAGGCCACAATCGGAATGACCACCCCCAGCGCCAGGGTCGCCAGAGCCGGCCACAGGATGACCGAGAACGATGTCTCGGAGAGGGCCGCGCCGCCTTTGAGGCCGATGGCCAGCAAGAGGTAAATCGAAAGACCGACGTACAATTCCTCGGGAAACTTGAGATCGCTGTGAACCAGCGTGGCAATTCCCCCCAGCACGAACGCGAGCACCATCGGCGAGAGCAGGTTCAGTCGCACCAGGTCGAGAATGGACACCCGCAACCCCCTTGTATCCCAGCATAGGCGAAGGGCACAGAGGCCGGGCCGATCCCTGACGCCCTCCGTGCCCTGAACAATCCACTGCGGCCATTGCGGCGCGCATTACCCTTCCTGATCTGGCGAGAGTGGAACCAGGAGCCTGTCTGATTCCTTCGGCAGGGTCAGGCCTTCCCAGAACAAGCGCATAGCCTGACATGCTCTAACTCTCCTTTGTCACTTGCCGCGGCTTCCACTGCGAGGAGGTTCGGAGGGGTTGATGAAGATTAAGAATATGAACCAGTATTCGCCCGGTGGCCCGGCGGCTGAAGCCGCGGGCTACCGATGCGAAGCCCGCCTGCGCGGGCTATACCGGATTTATTTCTTAACCATTATGCACCCTTCCGAATTTTCCCCGTGCTGGTGCGGCTTCGCCGCGCCGCACCAGCACGGGAAGAGCTTCGGGGGCATGCGGCCCCCGCAACCCCCGCCAGCGGCAACGTGACAAAGGAGAGCTAATCGGCGGACAATGCCGGCTCGGCCTCCTCGGGCGGCGCTGATAGCGTGTCCCACTCGTGATAGCCAGTTTCATAGGCGTCAATGCCAAACAATTCGGCGGCAATGTAAGCAGCGGTCTGGGGCGAAATGCGCCCGTTCTCCAGGCCTTCCTCAAGCGCGGCGAGCAACTCAAAGCGATCCACGGCTATCACCTCCCCACGATCATCATTGGTGCTGGCGCGGCACGACGCCGTCTCGCGCCGTCCGGTCGGTAACGAGGCGAATGATAACCGTAGCCAGGGCTTTGTGCAAGAGGAGACCTTCCCGGCGCGGTGTTGGCACACCCGGTTTGCGATCACACCGTTTCGCTGCGTGGCCCAGGGGACATCCGCGTTCGTCGGTTCTGGCAGCTACGCCGCCAGAACCGACGAGCAATGACCGTATCGGGCGGCGTAGTGTAACGAACCGTTCTGCACGTGCCGCGGCCCATCGGCCCGCCGGGAGCCTGAAGGCTCCGGCGAGCCTTGCGAAGGCTACCTCCGTAGCCTGCTGAAGCCGGCGCAGGCTTCGCCGTGAGCCTGGCCGAACGGCCGGCTTCGCAGGACGTTCGCCCGCGGCTGATGAAGATGATGCGTTACATCCGGTAGAGCCAGCGCAGGCGGGCTTCGCATCGCTAGCCCGCGGCTTCAGCCGCCGGGTGAAGGGGAACGTGCAGAACGTTTCGTCACACCCGGCTCTTTGAAGCCAGCGGAGCGAACACAAGGGATATGCTATACTACGTGGCGATGCTCGCCGGCCGGGCCGGCGCCCACGGAGGTGTTGACGTGACCACAGAGGAACCGGACGTTCACGTCATCCCAGAGGTTACCTTCAAAGTCGCCGAGCGCGAGGACCTGGAGAAACCCTACCGGGTCATCATCGAGAACGACGATGTGACGCCGATGGATTTCGTCGTCACCATCCTGCGCGTCTTTTTCGGGCTTGGCTTCAACCGGGCAGTGGTGGTGATGCTGACAGCGCACTACGAAGGGCGGGCCCATGTGACGACCCTGCCATATGAAGAGGCCCAGGAACGGGTGTACAACGCCCATCATGCCGCCCGGGAAGCCGGTTATCCACTGACGTTCTACCTGGAGCCTGATACCTGACCGTCACCATCGGGGAGCACGAATGACCTGGCCACGTTTTGCCGCGATCAGCCTGCTCTGTCTGGCCCTGATCGCGGGCTGCGCCCCTGCCGCGTCGCCGCCGGACCCTTCCTCACCCACCAGCCAGGCTGTGGCCGCCCTGACACCCTCCGCCCCCACGCCGGCCCCCGTGTTTGCCAGCGGAACGACGGTTGCCGGGATCACCGTGGCCGGCCTGACGTTCGCTGAAGCCGAGCAGCGCCTCCGCGCAACGCTGACCGCCCCGGCGGACATCCAACTGCGCGTGGGCGCCGCGCGCAAGACAGTTAGCGCGGAGCGGATCGGTTTAACGGTGCCAGTAGAAGAACTGTTGACCCGCGCCGCGCCGGCCCTGACCACCTCCAGGCCGATGACGGTGTCGGTGGCCTTTGCCTACGATCGCCTGGCCCTCCGCGAGGAGATTGCCGCGCTGGCCGCCGAAGTTGCCGCGCCGCCCACCATTCGGGTCATCACCGCTACCGAGACGCTCTCGCGGAGCTTTGGTTTTAGGCCTGGCCAGTTTCTCGATGTGGACGCTGCCGTGGCCCGAATCGGAAAGGGGCTCGCCAGCGGCGAGGCTGGCCCCTTTACCCTGACGCTCAGTGAGGAACCCACGCCGCCCCGCGTGCCCCTGGCCCGACTCCGCGAGGAGGTTGCGGCGATGGCCGCTGAGTGGCCGGGGGTGATTGGCTTCCAGGTGATCGATCTGGAAACTGGCGCCAGCATCGGCTTCAACGAACACACCGTGTTCGCCGGCGCGAGTACGATCAAAACGGCGATCATGCTCAACGCTTATGTAAATCTCGATGCGTTCGATGAGCGTGAGCAGGGCTGGCTCACAAAGATGATCGGCGAGAGTGACAATCTCGCCGCGAACAACTTGCTGGCCGCCGCCGCCGGAGGGCAGGGCACCGAGTACGCCTTCGTCGGCGCCGACGCGATGAGTACGATGCTGCAGAAGGAGCTTGGCCTGGAGCACACCTATCTGTACATCCCCTTTGAGGCGACGGATTACATCAGGCTGTACAAGCCGAAGTATCGCTGCGGCC
The DNA here is from genome assembly GCA_026417815.1 of Chloroflexaceae bacterium. Classification (GTDB taxonomy): domain Bacteria; phylum Chloroflexota; class Chloroflexia; order Chloroflexales; family Chloroflexaceae; genus JACAEO01. The sequence continues at coordinate 4,056 of JAOACN010000165.1, forward strand.
CGAAGGGTCCCGTGGGCGCGCGACCCTACACGGAGCACGGCAACTGCCTCCGCGCCGAGCCAGCCTCGATGGCCCGGCTCTACCAGTTGATTGACCAGTGCGCCGCCAACGAGGGCGTGCTCCTGGAACGCTTCAAGCGCCTGACCCCCGCCCGCTGCCAGGAGATGCTCGACTACCTTGCCGCCAACGATGACCGGACCCGGCTGGTCGCGGGGGTGCCGCCTGGCGTCCGCGTGGAGCACAAGAGCGGCTGGATCGAAGATATGCAGGCCGACGCGGGCATCGTGCGCTCGCCCAATGGCGCCTACGCGATCGCCATCTATGTCTACCGTCCCCTGCCCGCCGGGCGTTATTTGTGGCCCGATGAACTCATGGCGCCGGTGGTGGCCGCGTTCTCGCGCCTGGCCTACACGGCCTACAATCCCGTGCGCATCGGCGGTCGGTCGGAGGAGGGGGGGGAAACCGGGTTGCCCCACCCTCCAGCCTGAGGGGAGAGCTTCGCCCTCCCGCACCCTCCGGCCGGGGCGCCGGGCGAATGCACGCTATGACAAAACGCCTCGACGTCCGCACCTTGCTGATTATGCTTGCGGCCCTCACCATCGGCGTGAGCTGGGCAGCGTTTAACCTCGCCTCGACGGGGGGCGCGCGCAATGACGCCACCGTGCGCCCCCTGGTCTGGACGGTGTTCGCCACCCCCGCGGCCCTGTTCATCGGCTGGATCATCGCCCGCCGGCAGGAACTGGGCCTGGCGGCGTTTTGCTGCTTCTGCCTCTACTTCTTCGCCTTCTTCGTCGCCCAGCGCATCGAGACGCTCTTCTTCACGCTGGAAGAGGCGCGGGCCAGTGGGCACAGCTTCTACTTCAACACCGTGCTGGCAATCCACACCCTGGCAGGCGCCGGGTTGAGCCTCTGGCGCGCCCTCGCGCCAGCGACCGCGCCCGCGGAGGCGGGGTAGGGGCATCTCGGAGAGGGCTGCTCCCTCCCCGACCCTTGCCGTAAGGGATGGACAGGGGCAAACCCGGTTTCCCCACACCCCTGCAATGCGGGTTTGCTATAATTCAGGTCAGTTGCGACCTGATACGTGGCGCGTCTGGCAACTTCCCTTACGCGAGGGGTTGAGGAAGTGATTTTCTGGGAGGGCGAAGCCCTCCCAGACCCTCCCGTTCAGGAACGTGCCGGAGGCGCCGATCTTTCGGGCATCACCATGCACACACCCCGCGAGTACCAGGAAGACCTAGAGGCCCGGGTGCTCTCAACCTTTGCCGCCCGCAGCAGCGCCGCCGTGCGCGACCGCCCCGAACCGCCCTGCGCGGTGCGCCCGGCCTATCAACGCGACCGCGACCGCATCCTGCATTCCAAAGCCTTCCGGCGCCTCAAACACAAGACGCAGGTGTTCATCGCCCCCCCGGGCGACCACTACCGCACCCGCCTGACCCACACCCTGGAGGTCACCCAGATCGCCCGCACGGTCGCGCGCGCCCTGCGCCTCAACGAGGATCTGACCGAGGCGATTGGCCTGGGGCATGACCTGGGGCACGCGCCCTTCGGACACGCCGGCGAAACCGCCCTGACGCGCATCTACCCCGACCATTTCCGCCACAACGAACAGTCGCGGCGCATCGTCGAGGTGCTTGAACACGGCGGCCAGGGCCTCAACCTGACCTACGCCGTCCGCGAGGGCATCTACCTGCACTCCAAGGCTCGCCGCGACATTATGACAACCGCCTGGGGCACCGCCAGCACGCTCGAGGGTCAGTTGATCAAGATCTGCGATAGTGTGGCCTACATCAACCACGACATTGATGACGCCATTCGCGCCGGAGTGCTGCGCGAGGAGGATCTGCCCGCCGAGGCCGTCGCGGTGCTCGGTCGCAGCCACCGCGAGCGCATCAATACCATGGTCAGCGACCTGATCCACTTCAACTGGTGGGCCACCGGCGAGGCGACCCCGCCCGACCCGCCGCTGATCGGCATGAGTCCGCACGTGCTCGCCGCCACCAACCAGTTGCGCGACTTTATGTTCCGCGCCGTCTACCAGGACCGGCGCGCCCGGGCCGAGAGTGAAAAGGCCCGCTTTATTGTCGAGACGCTGTATGCTCATTATGTCAAACATCCCGACGAGATCCCCGAAGAATTGCGACGCATCAACCAGCAGCGCGGCGAACCCGTCGAACGCATGATCGTTGACCACATCGCCAGCATGACCGACCGGTACGCGATTGAGACCTTCAAGCGGGTGTTTATTCCTCGAACCTGGGGCGGGTAGCAACGAAGGGGTGAGGGGCAACCAGGGTGCCCCGCACCGCTCCAACCGGTATGAACCAGATCGACGACGTTCGCAACCGCACCGACATCGTGGAACTGATCACCTCCCTGGGCGTGGGTCTCCGCCGCACGGGCCGCAGCTACGTGGGTTTCTGCCCCTTTCACCCCAACACCCGCACCCCGGCCTTCACGGTCTATCCCGACACCCAGAGCTTCTACTGTTTTGGCTGCCACGCCTCGGGCACCGCCTTCGACTTCGTGATGCGCCAGCAGGGCCTGGACTTCCGCGGCGCGCTGGAGTTCCTGGCCGCCCGCGCGGGCGTCACCCTTGCTCCGCAGAGCGACAGCGAGCGCCAGGAGGACGCCCGCCGCGCCCGGCTGCTCGAACTCAACGCCCTGGCGGCGCGGGTCTTCAACCACGTGCTGCTGGCCACGCGGCGCGGCGAACCGGGCCGCACCTACCTGGAGCGGCGCCAGGTTGGCCCGGAGATGGTCGAGGCCTTCCAACTGGGCTACGCGCCCGATGAGTGGCATTTCCTGCTCGAGTACCTGACCGAGAAGAAGGGCTACGCCCCCGAAGAGGTCGAAGCCGCCGGCCTGGCGGCGCGCCACGAGAGCGGGCGGCTCTACGACCGCTTCCGGGGCCGCCTGATCTTCCCAATCCGCAACCCGAAGGGCGAGACGGTCGGCTTTGGCGGGCGGATCATCGGCGATGGGCAGCCCAAATACCTCAACTCCCCCGAAACCCTGGTCTACAAGAAGGGCGAATTGCTCTACGGTCTCGACCTGGCCCGCGAAGCCATTCGCACCGAGGACCGCACCATCGTCGTCGAGGGCTACTTCGACGTGATCAGCGCCCACCAGCACGGCTTTCGCAACGTGGTCGCGCCCCTGGGCACCGCCCTGACCCGCGGCCACGTCGCGCTGCTCAAGCGCCTCTCGCACAACGTGGCCCTGGCCCTCGACGCCGACGCCGCGGGCCAGCGCGCCACCCTCAAGGGGCTGAACGCGCTGCGCGAGAGCGCCGAAGCCGACGGGCGCATGGTCGCCACGGCCCAGGGCATCGTGCGCCTGGAGAGCGACGTGGCCCTGCGCATCATCCGCATGCCCGATGGCCGCGACCCCGACGAGGTGATCCGCGCCGACCCGGAACTGTGGCGGCGCCTGGTGGCCGAGGCTGTGCCGGTGATGGAGTTCTATCTGAGCGCCTACACCGCCGGGCTCGACCTCACCCGCCCCGAGGAGCAGCGGCTGGCCCTCGACCGGCTGTTGCCGCTGGTGGCCGAACTCGACGCGACCCAGCAGCGGGTCTACCTCTCACGCCTGGAACAGGTCATCGGCATCCGCGCCGAACTGATCCTCGACCTGCTGCGCGGCGACCCGGCCGCGCGCCGGCCAACCCTCCGCGACGGCAGGGGCCGGCCCCGGCGCGGCGAGGACCGCCCCGCCACACCGCCGCCCCCCGACGAGGCCCCCCACCCCGCCGAGGGCGGCGCCGCGCCCGCCGCTCCCCCGCACCCCGCCCTCGACGCCCGGCGGACCACCGCAGCCTACCTGCTGGCCCTGGCCCTCTACCA
>JAOACN010000172.1 GCA_026417815.1 Chloroflexaceae bacterium
CGGCTTCGCAGGACGTTCGCCCGCGCCTGATGAAGATGACGCATTCCATCCGGTAGAGCCCGCGCAGGCGGGCTTCGCATCAGTAGCCCGCGGCTTCAGCCGCCGGGCGAGGGGGAGCGTGCAAGACGTTTCGTCACACCCGGCAAACGTTCCGACCTTGCCGCGAGCCGTCGGGTGGTATATACTGTCAATGCTTCGCTGATTTATCGCTCGCTTTCCAGCCCCGTATCGCTGGGCAGAGGCTTCGAGTGCCAGGTACGCTCGACGCAAGGGTCCGGGTTACCTGCTCTCATTACCGGTGTGATCTACGGGGGGCCAGCACGTATCGCGGCTCGGGTTATCCCTGGCTGGCGATTGAGGAGCATGGCAATGCACAAGCAGCGACCAGGCGCTGGCGCCCACGCGCCGAGCGCCGATCAGCGACCCCGCCCGGTTTCGGTGCAAATTGTGAGCCCCAGCCGGCTCTTCAGTGAAGGTCTCGCGTTGCTGCTGGCACAGCATATGCCCGAGAGCGTGTCCCGGGCGTTCGAGGCTGCCGGGCCAGACGGCGAACACGGCGTGCTCCTCATCGATGGCAATCTCGCCCTCGCCACGACCCTTGAGTGCATTCGGGCGTGCCGGTCCGTTCACCCGCACGCTCCGATCCTGGTGGCCGACCTGTGCGATCGGGTTGACGATGTGGTGGCCTGCATCGAGGCCGGCGCCGGTGGCTATACCCTGCGTGGCGATGGGGTCGAAACCCTGGTCGAGGCGTTACGGATGCTCTACACTGGCCGCGCGGCCTGTTCGCCCGAGGTGGCCGCGCGGGTGTTCGCGCGCCTGGCGGCCGCTCGTGATGGCCTGGCTCCACAGGCTGGCCCTGACCCCGACCTGACGCCTCGGGAACGCGAGATCCTGGGCTATCTGGCCGCAGATTACAGCAACCAGCAGATCGCCGCGGCGCTGGTGATCGAGGTGCGCACGGTTAAACATCACGTGCATAATATCCTCGCCAAACTGCGCGCCCGCCACCGCTGGCAGGCCGTGGCCGTCGCTCAGGCCCAGGGCCTGATCGAGCGGGATCCGTCGAGCAGCTCGGGGTAGCCGGACAGGACCAGCCGGCTGGGAAGAGTGACGCGCACTGGCCCGACGGGCCGGTGCGCGTAGTTTTACCCCGCGCCCGCAGCGCATTATGGGTCGATCGCCCGATCGATCCGGGATCGATCAGCCGCCCGCGACGATCCTGTCCCTCTCTACCCCCAGAGACCGATCCGGGGATCGGTAGCCCCACGCCGAACGCTCTGCTACGATAGGCCCGTTCACCGGACATGGTTTCGCTGCGCGGCCTTTTGCTTCGGGTTGTGGATTTTGTTGAATAGAGTGCATCCGCATCCAGGTCGCATTGAGATGCCCTATATGGCAATCTAAAATCCAAAATCCACAATCCGAAATGATATTCGACCCCAATCACCAGTGTCACAAAGAGGGCGAGCCGCTGACGCGCCTGCGGCGGCACAATACAGGCGCCAGAGCGCGAAAGCGGCTGTGGTATGGGCAAACCTCTCGAACGACTGGCAGCGCCGATCCGTGTGTTGCTGGCTGATGTGCCCGATGCCCTGGCTGAGGAACTTACGGCCTTGATGCGTCATGAGCCGGACCTGTACCTGGTCGGGCGAGTGGTGGGCGGGATCGAGGTGTTGCTCGCCGCCGAAGCGGTTGATGTGGTGGTCATCGGAGCACCGGACGTTCATCGGTTGCCTGCGGTGGTTACCCACCTGCTCGGCGAGTACCCCGACCTGAAGATCCTGGCGCTGGCCACTGACGGCACACGTCTGGCGGCTTTCTGGCGCGGGCTGCGGCGGCGCAGCCTTGGCTCAATCGCTATGCCACGGCTGCCGCACCGCATCCGGGAGATCTACCGGATTGACCACTTGCAGTAGGAGTTGGGGTGATGGCCGGCTATTCTGCGGTACAGGCGACCAGTGAGGCGATCCGCGCGCTGCTCCACGACCGGCGCCCGCGTGAGGACCCCACGCTGGCCACCATGAGCGTGCGGCTGGCCCAGCCCGCTGACTTTGAGGGCGGCAAAATTAAGGACCTGAACACCGGGATCGCGGTCGTGCTCTACCGGGTAGGGCCAGGCGCGGCCCGGCGCGCGCTGCCACCCCGGCTGCTTGCCGATGGGCGACGTCTGCCTCCACCCCTCACTCTCGACCTGCACTACCTGCTGGCGGCTTTCGGCGTGACGGCGGCCCAGCAGCATCTGGCGCTGGGCTGGTGCGCGCTGACGCTCCAGATGCAGACGATCATTCCCCCCGCTGTGCTCAATCGCTACCTGGTCGAGGCCGCCGACCCGTCGCCGCCCGACCCGCTGCTCGCCGAGGCGCTGCGCTTCCTGCCCGATGAGGCGGTTGAACTGAGCCCCGAGCCCCTGACCTTGCAGGAATTGAGCCAGCTCTGGGATGGCGCGCGGCCCATCCTTGCGCTGGGCTATGTGGCCCGCACGGTGCGGCTCGACCCGGCCCTGAGCCGTGAGGAGGCGCCCGCGGTGCGGGAGCGGGTGTTTATGGTCGGGGAGGCACAGCTATGACCGGCCTGCGTCCCGGCTTCGATACCCTGACCCTGCCGGCCCAGTTCGGCGTGCGCTGCTACGACCTGCTTACCGGCGTCGTGGTGAGCGCCGGGCTGGAAGTGAGGCTCTGGCCGGTCGGCCGCCCCACGGGGCTGGTGAAGGCCACCCGAACCAGTGCGGGCTACTTTGTGGCCGAGCCCCTGCCCGGCCCGGCGGCGCCGCGCCCGTGGACCGTCGAGGTGCGCGACTCCCTCGGGCGTTTTCTGCCTCTCCGGTTTACGGCGCTGGCGCCGCTTGCCAGCCCCCAGGGGCCGGCGCTCGCCTCGCCGCCCGTGGAGGCGCTGGCGCTGCTGGAGCGGGCCGAGGCGCCGCTCTTCTCGGCCCCCACCCGGCCCGTGCCGCCGGGCGTTGGCCTGGTGCTGGCCGATCTGTGGGCCTGGGACGAAAGGCCGGCAGCCTGGGCGGTGGTGACGGCCCGGACTGCGCCGCGCGGGGCGCCGGGCGCGCTGGTGGGTCTGGGCATGGCCGATCAGGCGGGACGCCTGGCGCTGCCGATCAGGATGCCAGGCGGCGGGCGCGCTGGCGACGGCGCGACGCTCGACCATCCGCTGACGATCCGTCTACAGGCCTATTTCGCGCGTGCGGCTGGTACGGGCGCGCCCGCCGCGCCCGACCTGGCAGAGGCCCTGGCCCAGCCCGCCGTTGAACTGCTGGCCTCCCACTCACCCCCGACGGCGCTGGGCGAGTTTGAGCTCTTCGCCGGGCGCCCACTGGCTCTGGTCACGGGAGGCGCAGAACGGCTGCATATCGCTCCACCGGGCTGAACGCCCGGAGCGCGAAGGGAGCGGCGCTCCCCGGGAGGATTGCAGATCAGGCGCCGCGCGTCTGGACGTAGTTGATGACGCGCTGATTTCCCAACAGGTTCCCTGGAACCGCACCACCACTCGCATGAGGAGACGTTATGCCAGAGTATCTTGCGCCCGGCGTCTATGTCGAAGAGACATCCTTCCGTGCGCGGTCGATCGAGGGCGTCAGCACCACCACAACAGGCTTTGTGGGGCCAGCCCGCTACGGCCCCACCGACCTGCCGCTGGAGGTCATCACCAGTATTGGCGAGTTTGAGTACATCTACGGCGACGGGCGGCAACTCCAGTACGTTGATGCCGCCACGGGCGCGGTGGAGGTCCAGCACAACTACCTCTGGCACGCCGCGCGGGCGTTCTTCGCCGAGGGCGGTAAGCGGCTCTATGTTGCGCGTATCTTTCGCAAGCACGACGATACCCTGGCCGACGACGCCGATGTGGATACCTCGGGTGGCCTGCTCTACAACGATGGCTGCGCCCGCGCCAGCTTCCCCGCCGGCGCGCCCGCGAGTGACCAGATCACAGTGCGCGCTCGCTTCCCCGGCACGATGGGCAACCTGCGCCTGCGCTTCGTCGTGCGCGTGGGACAGAACATCCTCAGCAACGAAACCGTGTCCGAGTCGCCGGCGGTGATCGAGACGCGGCTGGGTGCCCTGCTGCCCCGCGATGTGGTGCTGGTGCATGACCTCGACCCGAGCCAGAGCCCGCCGGCGGTAGTTGATGCGATCTACGTCGCCGAGCGCGACCCGACGCATACGCCACCATGGCGCTTTGTGCAGGATGCCCCTGCAATTATCAGCCCACCCGCCTTTCCACCGGCCGCGAGCAGCCTGCGAGCCGGCGAGCGCGATGCGGTGCGTGTGGTCAGCCTGACGCTGATCGCCACCGCCGCCGATGGCAGCGAACAGGTGATCGGTGCGGATCTGCCGCTCGACCCGGGCCACCTGCGCGGCGACACGCGCGACTCGCTCTTCGACCGCTTCGGCCGCGATCCCGGCAGCGCGGCCCAGGCCCGCGCCCTGCCCGTCGTGATCAGCCGGGGGGCGAACATCGTCACGGGCATCGACGTGCTACGGGCCCTGGTGCTGCAGCGCCCGGCGTTGCTCCAGGCGCTGCTTAACCCCGAGGCGTCGGACCTGGAGCGCACGGTGGAGATCGAGCTTCGGGGCGGCAATGACGGGCGGCGCCCTGGCTCGACCGAGTACGAGGGAACGGCGCCGCTTGACGCAATGACGAAGACCGGTCTGAAGGCGCTGGAGGATGTTGAGGACATCTCGATCGTCGCGGCGCCGGGGTCAAGCCACGGCTACGAGGGCAGCTACCGGCGGGAGGCGCGGGCGATTATGGGCCTGTTGATCGCCCATGCCGAGCTGATGCGCTATCGCATCGCCGTGCTGGACAGCGGCGACGGCCAGAGCATCGCCCAGGTGCGCGCCTTGCGCGCGACCATGGACTCGAAGTACGCGGCGCTCTATTACCCCTGGGTGCGCGTGCTCGACCCGATCACCCGCCAGGAGATCGTCTTGCCGCCCAGCGGCTTCGTCGCCGGGATCTACGCGCGCAACGATATCACCCGCGCCGTCTACAAAGCGCCGGCGAACGAGGTGGTTAACCTGGCCCTTGGCTTTGAGCAGAACCTGAACAAAGCCCAGCAGGACGTGCTCAATCCCGAGGGCATCAACTGCTTCCGTTTCTTCGAGGGGCGCGGCTACCGGCTCTGGGGCGCGCGGACGATCAGCTCGGACCCGGAGTGGAAATACGTGAACCTGCGCCGCTACTTCGCCTACCTGGAACGATCGATTGATAAGGGGACGCAGTGGGCGGTCTTCGAGCCCAATGGCGAACTGCTGTGGGCCAATGTGCGCCGCACAATCGAGGACTTCCTGCTCAACGAGTGGCAGTCGGGAGCCCTGCTGGGCGAGAAGCCGGAACGGGCCTTCTTCGTGCGCTGTGACCGCTCGACCATGACCCAGAACGACCTCGATAACGGGCGGCTAGTCTGCCTGATCGGCGTCGCGGCGTTGCGCCCGGCCGAGTTCGTGATCTTCCGCATCGGGCAGTGGACCGGGGATCGGCGCTGATAGGGGGCGAAGGACTCGGAACGACACGGGGCGGCGCTCGGGATGACAGAGGGGTTGGCTACCACAGCGGAAAGGTGTTCCCGATGGCAGTGTTGCGCGACCGGCCCTACGTCCAGTTCAATTTCCTGGTGGACCTGGGCACCGGCACGACCGAGGGCCCCGATGCCGGCTTCCAGGAGGTGAGCGGCATCGGCATGGAGGTGACGGTTGCCGAATATCGCAATGGCAACGAGAAGGAGAATAGCGTTCGCAAGATCACCGGGCTCAACAAGTCTACGGATGTGACCCTCAAGCGCGGCGTGATCGGCTCGCTCTCGCTCTATAGCTGGCTGAACCAGATCCGGAACGGCGACCAGAACGCGATGCGCACGGTGACGATCATGCTCCAGAACGAGGATCATACCGCCGTGGTGCAGACCTGGAAGCTGCTGCGGGCGCGGATCATCAAGCATACCAGCGGCCCGATGAACGCCAGGGGCACCGACGTGGCCATGGAGGAACTGGTCCTGGCCTACGAGCGTCTGGAGATGGAGTAAGCCGTTGATGAGCCCCCGCCTGCCAGGAGTGCGCTTCGAGGCGCGCGCGTCGCGCCCGTCGGCGATGCTGCCGCGCATGGATATTGCGGCCTTTGTGGGTTTCGCCACCTGTGGCCCGCTGGATCTGCCTGTGGTCGTCGAGGATGTGGCCCACTTCGCCGAGGTGTTCGGTCCCGATGCGCCGCTGGCCCGGGACCAGCGACGGGGTCGGACGGCCCACGCCTACCTGGCGCCGACGGTGAGGGCCTTCTTTCGCGGTGGGGGGCGGCGTTGCTGGGTGGTGCGTGTGGCCGGCGCCGATGCGGTCACCAGCCATTTCAGTGTGCCCGGCCTCTGGGCCGCTGATGGCCCGACGCTGCGCCCGGTGGTGCTGGCCGCCCGCGCCCCCGGGAGCTGGGCCGACCAGTTACGTGTCGCCGCGACCCTGGCGCGCACGCCGCTGCCGGCTTCGGCGCTGGCCACCCTGCCGCTCCTCGCCGCGCCGGGCGATGAACTGGCGCTGAGTGTGCCACCGGGCCTGCTGCTAACGGGCGACTTGCTGCGCCTGGCCGACGGCGCGCGGCAGTGGTGGGCCGTGGTGACGGAGGGCGGCGCCGCGGCGCGGGTAGTCCTCGTCGAGGCTGCCGCGAGCCCACCCTGGCCGGCCGGCGCCGAACTGCTGCGCTGCGATCTCTGGGTGTGGCAGGACGCTGCGGCCCCCCTCCGTCTGCGGGACCTGGGCTTCGCGCCGAGCCACCCCCGCTACCTGGGCGCCCTGCCCGATGATCTGGCGCTCTACCGCCGGGACGACCCGCCCTGGCCCGCGCGCGGCCCCGACCACAGCCAGCTCTGGCGCGACGTGTCAGCCCCGCGCTTCCCCCTGGCCGCCAGCGACCAGGGCCTGCTGCTGCCCCTCGGTCTGCCCGACCAGCCCGAGCCGGACCTGGCCGCGCGCGCGGAGCACGACGGCCGCGGGCCACTCGAGCGCGATGGGTTGAGTGTCTTTGGCGCCCACCTCTTCCTCGACCCGGACCTGGCCGGGGTGAACCTGGAGGCCCTGACGGCCCAGGCCGAATGGCTGCGGTACCAGCAGCCGCGCCCGCGCCCGCTGCGCGGCCTCCACGCGCTGCTCGAGATCGACGAGGTCGCGCTCGTGAGCGTCCCCGACGCGGTTCACCCCGGCTGGGAGCGGATCGAGCCGGCGCCGCCTCCCGCGCCGCTCCCCTCGGCGCCGCCCCCGCGTCCGGACTGGTGGGCCTTCCTGCCCTGCGCCGAGCCCGGTGGCCCGACGCTCACCGCCGCGGCCAGCCCGGCGGGAGAGGTGCGCCTGCGCTGGGACGCCGAGCCTGCCGAAGCCTGGTCGCTCGAAGAGTCCTCCACGCCCAGCTTCGGGGCCGAGGCCGAGGTGTGGCAGGGTGTCGAGCGCAGGGCAACCCTGACGGGGCGGGCCCCGGGCGCCTACTTCTACCGGGTGCGCGCCGGTGGAGCAACGGCGGGCGCGTGGTCGAACGTAGCGGTGGCCCAGGTGCCCGCGCCCGCGGCCGCGCGGAGCGAGCCCCGGCGCGAGTACTTTCTGCGCTGTGACCTGCGTGTCCTGGATGCGCCCGCGCTCAGCCTGGCCGACCCGCCGTCCGCCGAGGGGGCCTTTCGGCTGCGCTGGACCGGGCCGGACGAGGCCGAGGCGCGGTACATCGTCGAGGAGGCGAGCCGCCCCGACTGGAGCGACGCCTTTGAACTGGCCACAACGGCGCGGCGCGAGGTGAGCGTGTACGGACGACCGGCGGGCGTGTACTACTATCGCGCGCGCGTCGTCGTGGGCACGGCAACCAGCGACTGGTCGGCGGGGCTGGTGGTGCAGGTGCGGGCGGCCCCGCCCTGGACGCTGCGCGAGCCAGCGCGTGAGCCGCAGGACCTGCTGGCGACGACGACGGCGGTGCAGCGGGCGCTGCTACGGGCATGCGCGAGCCGCGGCGACGCGCTGGCGCTGTTGAGCCTGCCAGCGGCGGCGCGCGAGGAGGCGACCCTGGCCGCACCGGGTTTGCTGGGCGGGCCGGCGGCGCCGCCGTTGACGGTGACGTGGCCCGAAGGCAGTGTTGTCATTGCGCCCATCGGCCCGGGTGAAGCCCTGGCGCTCAGCCATGGCGCGCTGTACCACCCCTGGCCGATCATGCGCGACGAGGGCGGGCCGGAAGCCCTGCCACCCGACGGCCCGCTCGCGGGGCTGTATGCGCGCCGGGCAACCGAGCGGGGGGCGTGGGTGGCCCCGGCGAACCAGCCGCTACCCGGACCGGTCGCGCTGACGCCACGGCTCGATCCCGAACGCCGGGTTGACCTGCTGGCGGCCCAGGTCAACGAGGTGCTGCAGGCGCCACGGGGCTTTCTGACGATGAGCGCGACGACCCTGAGCCGCGATCCCGAACTGCGCCCGGTTGGCGCGCGACGCCTGCTGATGCTGCTGCGCCGTCTCGCGCTGCGCCAGGGGGCGGGCTACGTCTTCGAGCCAAACAGCGAGCCTTTCCGGCGCATCGTCGAGCGCGACTTCGCGCAGTTGCTCGGCTGGATGTTTGAGCGGGGCGCCTTCGCCGGCGCCACGCCCCAGAGTTCGTTTCGCGTCGAGGTGCGGGCCAGTGGCGGGGGCGAAGATGGGCGCCTGATCGTTGAACTGCGCGTGGCTCCCTCGCAGCCACTGGTGTTCCTCACCGTGCGCCTGGTGCAGACCGGCGACCGGATCCGGGTGGTGGAGGCGCTCTGATGGCGAATGCGACCGACGAGCTTGTACTGACCCCGTTTGCCAGCTTCAACTTCGGCATCGAGATCACCCTGCCGAGCAGCGCCGAGCCGCTGTGTAGCGCCGCCTTCGCCGAGTGTGATGGGCTAGAACTGACGATGGACGTGAAGACCATACGCGAGGGTGGGAACAATACGCGCCAGATCCGCCTGTGCGGGCCGGTGAGCTACGGCGCGGTGACCCTCAAACGGGGCATGACCCGCAACTTCGACCTGTGGCGCTGGGTGCGAACCCAGCAGCGCGAACCGCGCACGCGGGCCACGGCCACGGTGGTGATCTACAGCGCTGACCGCAGCGCGGTGAACGCCGAGTTCGTGCTCAGCCGCTGTCTGCCGATCAAACTCAAGGCGCCGCCGCTCAACGCCAGAGAAGGGGTGGTGGCGATCGAAGAGTTGCAGATCGCCTACGAGCATCTTGAACTGAAGGGGCTGCCCGATGCCTGAGCGCCAGACCCTGGTGAGCGCCGAGCTACGCGAGTTGAACGCCGACTTCAGCGAGAAGAGTGATGGCAAGCGCGTGGCGGTGCAATTCAACCCCGAGAACCTGAAGGTCACCTTCAGCAACCAGATCGCCACACCCACCGGCTCGGGCAGCCAGGAGGGTTCACCGGCGCGCCTGTTTGTGGGCGCCGGCAGCACCAAACTGGCGGTCCAGCTCTGGTTCGACGTGACGGCGCTGGCGCCCGAGGCCGAGCGAGTCGAGGACGTGCGCGAGTTGACCCGCGAGGTGATCTACTTCATTACGCCCATTCCCGATGGCGATCACTTTCGGCCCCCGGCGACGGCCTTCATCTGGGGGAGCTTCTCGTTTGCAGGGATCGTGGACTCGATCGAGGAGACGCTGGAGTTCTTTGCGCCCGATGGCAAGCCCCTGCGCGCCGGGTTGTCAATCCAGATGTCCCAGCAGCGCATCCCAAGTTACGTTCCGGGGAGGGGAGTACCTCAGACACCGCCACCGGGGGCGCAGGGCGGGCCGGGCGGGCGCCCGGCGGGCGCCAGCCCGCTCACCCAGGCGCCGGCTGGCGCTTCGCTGCAGCGGCTCGCCGCGAGCCAGGGCGCCGACTGGCGGGCGGTGGCCGCGGCCAACGGCATCGAGAATCCGCGCCAGCTCACGCCCGGCCAGTTGCTCGATCTGGCGGCGAGGCGGTGAGGTGAACGTCCAGTGGTCAACCGCCAGAACAGGTGTTTTGCGCATGCCGGGGCCAATCTCATTCCAGGCCCTCTGGCTGCGCTCGAGGCGCCACCCGGCGCCAGCATACCGGTCAGGAGAGATACGCATGCCCATCGTGATCGAGGAGATGCAGGTGCAGCCGCAGCCGCCCGCCCAACCCGGGGACGGTCGCAGCCAGCCGGTCGCGGTTGAGCAGCCACCCAGCCCCTCGGTGGCCACGGCGCCCGCCGCCATCGAGGAGACCCGCCGCGTTCTGGGCCATCTCGCGCGGCGCGCCGCGCGGGTGCGAGCCCAATGATCCTATTGCAGATTTTGGATTACCGTATACAGCGTCCTGATGAGGCCCGGGGATGATGGGCATGTGCCGTGTTCAACGGGAACTGGTACGAGGACAGCCATGAGCGACACCGGCTCCGCCTTCCAGGTCGCACGCCCCAGCTTCGTGCTTGGCGGCGAAACCCGCGCCGCGCTCGCCGATGGGCTGCTAAGTCTGCTCATCAGCGAGGACACCGCGGGACTGGCGCGCTGCGAGGCGCACTTCAGTAACTGGGGCGCGGTCGGCGCCCGGGCCGACTTCCGCTACTTCGACCGGCGCGACCTCGACTTCGGGGCCACCCTGGCGGTAAAAATCGGCCAGGACACGCTCTTTGAGGGGCGCATTACCGGGATCGAGGGCCGCTTCCCGCAGGGCCGCCCCCCCGAGATTGTGGCTCTGGCCGAGGATCGCTTCCAGGATCTGCGGATGACGCGCCGCACGCGCAGCTTCGCCAGCGTGACTGATGCCGACGTCTTCCGGGCCATCGCTGGCGACCACGGTTTGAGCGCCGACCTGGCCATTGACGGCCCGCGCCACCCGCTGCTGGCCCAGGTCAACCAGAGCGATCTGGCCTTCCTGCGCGAGCGGGCCCGCGCGATTGACGCGGAGCTCTGGATCGCGGGCAGCACCCTGCACGCCGCGGCGCATGCCCGTCGCCGGGCCACTCCCCTGCAGTTGAGCTATGGCAATCAGTTGCGCGAGTTCACCGTGCTGGCCGACCTGGCCGAGCAGTGGACAAGCGTTACCGTGAGTGGCTGGGACGTGGCCGCCAAGCGCGAGGTACGCTACCAGGCCACCGTGGACGCGATCCAGGCCGAGCTAGAGGGTAAGCAGGGCGGCGCCGCCGTGCTCCGCTCCGCCTTTGGCGAGCGTAAACAGAACCTGGCCCATACCGTGCCGCTGACGAGCGAGACCGCCCGGGTCGAGGCCGAGACCTACTTCCGGCTGAGCGCCCGCCGCTTTGTGGTCGGCCAGGGGGTGGCCCAGACGAGCGCGGACCTGCGCGTAGGGGCCAGCGTGAACCTGGAGGGCCTGGGCCCCCTGTTCAGCGGTCGCTACTACCTCAGCGCCGTGCGCCACATCTTCGATGGCGCGCAGGGGATCCGCACCGAGTTTACCGCCGAGCGCCCGTGGATCGGGCAGCCGTAGAGGAGCGCGCCAGTGATCGAACCGACAGCCCTTGACCTGATCAGCGACGCCCGTGTGCCCACGGGCCTCGGCGGGCGCTGGTACGGCGTCTACCCCGCCCTGGTGAGCGCGATCGATGACCCCGACGGGCAGGGTCGGGTCAAGATCACCCTGCCCTGGGCGCCCGATCCGGATGGTGGCCAGTACAGCGCCTGGGCGCGGATCGCGACCCTGATGGGCGGCAACAACCGCGGCTCCTGGTTCATCCCCGACGTGGACGACGAGGTGCTGGTGGCCTTCGAGGGCGGCGACCCGCGCTGCCCTTACGTAGTCGGCGGCCTCTGGAACGGGCGCGACGCCCCGCCCGCGACAATGGACGGCGCCGGCCGCAACGCACTCAAGGTGCTGCGCTCGCGCAACGGGGTCCGGCTGACGCTGGACGACAGCGACGGCCAGGAGCAGTGCATCATTGAGACGCCCGGCGGCCAGACGATTACCCTCAAGGACGGTCCCGGCACGGTGGAGATTATTGACAGCAACGGCAACTCGGTGAAGCTGGAGCCCGCGGGGATCACCGTCAACGCGTCGGCAAAGGTAACGATCAACGCCAGCCTGATCGAGATTGCCGCGGGTTCGGTGACGGTGAACGCTGGCATGTCACGTTTCAGCGGGGTGGTGCAGGCCGATACGGTGATCAGCAACAGCGTGGTAAGCGCGTCCTACACGCCGGGCGCGGGGAACATCTGGTGAGAGCATGATTGTTCGTCACGACAAACGCTGGGCAGCGCCAGCGCCGCTCTGGGACGAGGCGCGCGAACTGGCGGGGCGCGAGGCCCGTGCCGAGGCCCTGGGCCGCCCGACCATCCTGCGCTTCGCCAGCGACCGCTTCATGGACGAACTGGCCGCGCTGCTCGAGCGCGACCCGAGCATGTTGCCCGATCTGCGGGCAGTGTACGAAACCTGGCGCAGCCCTGCCCCCGCCGCCGCCCCGCCACCCCCGCTGGACGGGGTAACGCGCCGGCTGCGGCAAGAGCGCAGCGCGCTGCCAGGCCCCACCGCGCTCAACGACAACGCCGCCCTGGCCCGCCGGGCCATCGCCCGCGCGGCGCCGACGCAGCCGGCGAAGCTCTACCACCCTGCTGCCGAGCGGTTCTATCTGGTTGCGGCCTGCCTGGTGTGCGAGACGCCCGGGCTGCCTGACCACGCGCCCGCCGGGGGCGAGCAGGTCAGCTTTCTCATGCGCCGCCTGCGCCCGCGCGCCGGGGTAACCGGCGCGCCGCATCCCGCCACCTGGCAGGGCCAGTGGGACGAAGAGGGCCTGGTGAACGAGGGCGGCCAGCCGGTCTGGCGCCCGGCCGATGCGCGGGGACCGCTGGACGGCGAGGAGCGGCTGCCGCTCTTTGGGATGAGCTACCTCGCCGAGGATGGCCGGCGGCGGCGCCTGCTGGCCGGACTGGTGCCGGTGGCCCGCCGCGATGCCTACCTGGGCGCGACGCGGGCGGCCGGCGGCGCCCCGTCCGCCGCGCCCGTTGATGGGCGCCTGGCAGTGCTGCGCGCCGACGTGGTCGAAGTACGCGCGGCCGCGGTCGGCATTCGCGACCGCGCCGTGGCCGCCAACAACGCCAGCCTGCCCTTCGGCGATCCACCCACGCCGGAGCAGAAGATCGCCCTGACCCGCGAGGCCGACGACCAGATCCAGGTCGTCTCGTGGTACGCCCTGCTCGACCTGAGCGCCTTCCTGGGCGAGCACGTGCCCTATGTGCGCCAGGCCATCGGCGG
>JAOACN010000219.1 GCA_026417815.1 Chloroflexaceae bacterium
GGGCTCGGAGATGTGTATAAGAGACAGCCCCTGCCCCCCTCTCCACCTATGGTGGAGAGGGGGAATTGGGCGTCCTAATGCCCCAGATCGCGAATGTGACGCGAGGATTCGCCGGAAAACCCTACACTTGAGAACCGCCTCCCTCTCCACCGTAGGTGGAGAGGGGGGAGTTGGGCGTCCCAATGCCCCGGATGGCGAACGCGACGCGAGGATGCGCCGGAAAAACCCTACACCTGAGAGCCCTGACCCTCCCACGCCGTGAGAGGGAACCGGGCGCCTCCCCCGGCAGGGGGGCTGGGAGAGGGCGGAATGCGGCGAACCGTAAACCTGCGAAACCAGAGCTAACCTGAGCCCATGTTCCCCACCAATCTGATCCGCCCCGAGATTGCCGATCTGGAGCCGTACACGCCCATTCTGCCGCTGGAGGTGCTGGCGGCGCGGCTGAACCTGCCCATCGAGCGCCTGGTAAAGCTCGACGCCAACGAGAACCCCTACGGCCCCTCGCCGCGGGCGCTGGAGGCCCTGGCGCGCGAGCCGTTCCTGCACATCTACCCCGATCCCGGTCACACCCGGTTGCGCGCGGCCCTCGGCGCGTATACCGGCCAGCCGGTCGAGCGCATCCTCTGCGGCGCCGGCGCCGACGAGTTGATTGACCTCATCCTGCGCCTCTGCCTCACCCCCGGCGCCGCCGTCATTGACTGCCCGCCGACCTTCGGCATGTACAGCTTCGACACGGGCGTCTGCGGCGGGCGGGGGGTGGACGTGCCCCGCCGCGCCGATTTCAGCCTCGACCTGGAGGGCATCGAACAGGCGGCCCGCGCCAGCCACGCCCGCGTCCTGTTCCTCACCTCGCCCAACAACCCCACCGGCAACCTGCTGCCGCCCGAGCACCTGGAGCGCCTGCTGCGCCTGCCGCTGCTGGTGGTGGTGGACGAAGCCTACATCGAGTTCGCAGGAGTGGATCAGGGCTTCGGCGCCTGGGTGGGGCGCTACGAGAACCTGGCGGTGCTGCGCACCTTCAGCAAGTGGGCCGGGCTGGCGGGCCTGCGCGTGGGCTACGGGCTGCTGCCCGAGTGGCTGGCCGAGCAACTCTGGAAGATCAAGCAGCCCTACAATGTGAGCGTGGCGGGGCAGGTGGCCGCGATCGCCTCGCTGGAGGATCGCGCGCACCTGATGAACAACGTGGCCCGCATCGTGGCCGAGCGCGAGCGGCTGCTGCCGCTGCTGGCCGCCGTTCCCTACCTGCGGCCCCTGCCCAGCGCGGCGAACTTCATCCTCTGCCGGGTGGAGGGCCGCTCCGCCCGCGAGGTGAAACTGGCCCTGGAACAGCAGGGCATCCTGGTACGCTACTACCACACGCCCTTGCTGCGCGACTACATTCGTGTCAGCATCGGCACGCCCGAGCAGAGCGCCATCCTCCTGGAGGCCCTGCGCGCCCTGGTGTAGTGGCACGGTCTGCCCGGGTTCCGCCAACGTGTCAGACGGGGGCCGGGAGGCCCGTGCTTTCCCAGGTAAACCCCTGCTCAAACCACAGGGCCGATGCAACATCCTGCGGTCAGGCCCCCAACTCCAGGTTTCTGGTTGGTTTTGGCGGCGTAGCCGTGAAAACCAACCAGAAACCGCCTTCTCGGGCGGCGTAGCGCCCCAATCCCCCCGCTGGAAGCCGACCGTGTATCAACCCTGATTCAC
>JAOACN010000250.1 GCA_026417815.1 Chloroflexaceae bacterium
CGGTGTCGATCAGGCCGGTGTAGCTGGTACGCATGCTGAACCTCTCTTGAAGTGAATGGCATCGCGGGCCGGGAGCGCTGCTCGGTGGGGACTGCGGTGCGAGCGGAGGGGAAGGTCGGGGGAATCGAGCGCAGGCCGAACGCTGCGGGTCGAAGCGGCTGGCTGTACGTGACGCAGGCGCCGCCCGACCTGGTCACCCGTTGGTGTTGGGCAGATTGGGGAGATCGGGCGGCTTCGGCGCGGTTGCCCAGCGGGCCAGTTCCCCGGCCGTGGGTGCGGGGGGCGGCGCCACGCCCATCGACACGACGTACTTGAGCGCCTGCTCGACGGTCATGTCGAGTTCATGCACGCGTTCGCGTGGCAGAAGAAGCATGTAGCCCGACGTGGGGTTCGGCGTGGTGGGGACGTAAACCGAGAGGTGCGGCTCGGCCAGGCGGGCGCCGAGTTCTCCGTCCACCTCGTTGGTCAGGAAGGCGACCGTTCGGCTGCCGGGATGCGGGAACTCGACCAGTACGGCCTTGCTGAACGCCTGCCCCGAGTCCGACAGCACCGGGTCGCTGATCTGCTTGACGGACTTGTAGATCGCGCCCACGACGGGGATGCGATGCACGATCGCCTCCCAGGCTTTGACCAACTGCTTGCCGAGCACATTGCTCGCGATCGCGCCCGTGATGAAGAGGATCGCGAAGGCGAGCAGGATGCCAAAGCCCGGAATGTCCTTGCCATCCCATTTGGGGCGCCAGTTCTGGGGCAGGAGATAGATCGTCTGATCCAGCGTGGAGACGAGCAGGTGCAGCACCCACACCGTCACGCCGAGCGGTGCCCAGACCAGAAGGCCGGCGAGGAGATACTTTTTGATCAAGCGATGTCCCGGGGTGCGCGACGTTCGGTTGCGGTGAGTGGGGGGTCAGTCCGCGCAGGCCGGGCAGGCGCCGGCGCCGCAGGCAGGGGCCGCGGCCTTTGCTTCGGCTTTCGTCCCGGACGTCGCAGCGGCGTCGGAGCTGGTTGCCGCAGGCTGGGCGTCGCCCCCGTTCGCCGCCTTGGCGGTCGCTTGGCTGCCCCCCTTGAAGTCGGTGACGTACCAGCCCGAACCCTTCAGGGCGAAGCCGGCGGCGGAAATCTTCTTCGCGTAGCCCGTGCTCTGGCAGCGCGGGCAGTGGGCGATCGGCGCATCCGCGAGCTTTTGCATGTGCTCGCCGTGATGGCCACAGTCGGGGCATGCGTATTCGTAGATCGGCATGATGAGCTGAAAGATGCGTTGAAGGTTGAGGTGTTGCGGATTGGGCGAGCGCATTGCCCGCGGTACGCGGGGCGCGCGACACCCCCGGCGGGCACGTT
The DNA here is from genome assembly GCA_026417815.1 of Chloroflexaceae bacterium. Classification (GTDB taxonomy): domain Bacteria; phylum Chloroflexota; class Chloroflexia; order Chloroflexales; family Chloroflexaceae; genus JACAEO01. The sequence continues at coordinate 1,339 of JAOACN010000250.1, forward strand.
GATCGCTGCGTGTGCTGTTGTGATTCTGGGAACGGGAGGGGTCGCGCTGCGCCCTCTCGACAGTTCGCAAACCCATTGAATTATATGGGGTTTAGGTCCCTTGCTTCATGCGCCGGGCAGCCCGTTCGGGCACGGCGGCGGGTCGGGTGCGATGAACGGGAGATGTACGCGGGCGAGGTGCGGGAAATCGCCTGTCACCGCACTCGATCACGCCGTATGATGCGCGCCAGTTCGATCGACACCTTGACGCACGGTATTGACATCATGGCGCTTTACATCTGGTGGTGGATTGCAGCGGCGATTCTCGTCGGTGTCGAGATGGTCACCGGCACCTTCTATTTGCTCGTGGTTGCCTTGGCCTGCATTGCTGGCGGCGCGGTGGCTTACGGCGG
>JAOACN010000333.1 GCA_026417815.1 Chloroflexaceae bacterium
GTATTGCCCCTGGCGGGGGTGTTCGTCGCACCGCTGTTCAGCGCCCTGTCCCGCCGCGACGAATACCAAGCCGACCGCTACGCCGTGCAGCAGACGGGGGCGAGCGCGCTGGCGGGTGCCCTGCTCACGCTCTATCGCGACAACGCCAGCACGTTGACGCCGGATCCCTGGTTCGTGCGCTTCTTTTATTCCCACCCCCCGGCGGCGGATCGGCTGGCGCGCCTGGGCCCGACCGGGGAGCCCGCATGAACCGGCGCCGCGACGCCGCCGCCCCGCCGCCCGGTGCACACGACGGTCTGGTCGTCGCCACCTACGGCCGGCACCTGCTGGTCGAAGCGGCCGACCGCACCCGCACGCGCTGCCACCCGCGCGGCAAACGCCAGGAGGCCGTGGTCGGCGACCGGGTGCGCTGGACGCCTTCCGGCGACGAGGGCGTCGTCGATGCCGTGCTGCCGCGCCACAACGTGCTGTTCCGCCAGGACGCGCTGCGCACCAAGGTGTTCGCCGCCAACCTCGACCAGGTACTGGTGCTGCTGGCGGCGGAGCCGACGTTTGCCGAACCCCAGCTCGCCCGCGCGCTGATCGCGGCCCGGCAAGCCGGGATCGAGCCGCTGATCGCCCTGAACAAGCGCGATGTGCAGCCCGCCTTCGCCGAGGCGTGGACGCGTCTGGCACCCTACCGCGCGATGGGCGAAACCGTGCTGCCGCTGCAATTGCAATCGGAAGACGCCACCACCGCCGCCGATCTTGCCGCATTGACCGAGCGGCTGCGCGACCGCGTCACCCTCGTGATGGGGGCCTCCGGCGTGGGCAAGAGCACCCTGGTGAACCGGCTGGTGCCCCATGCACAGGCCGACACGCAGGCCATTTCGCGCGCGCTGGGAACCGGCCGGCACACGACCACCCGAACGAGCTGGTACTGGCTGGATGACGGGCATGGCGGCGGGCACGGCGGCGCCCTGATCGACTCGCCAGGGTTTCACGAGTTTGGGCTGCACCACATCGCCCCCGAGGCCCTGGCACGATGGATGCCCGACCTGGCCCCCTACGTCGGGCAGTGCCGCTTTCACAACTGCACCCACCGGCGCGAACCCGGCTGCGCGATTCAGGCGGCCATCGCCCCGCACGGTCCCATCGCCCCGCACCGTTGGCGGCTGTACCACGACCTGTACGAGGAATTGGCCGCGGCGCGCACGCCCTGACCCTTGGCCCCTGACCCGATACGCGGCGCGTCAGAAGATGCGTGCCAGCAGCGCAAGCGCCAGCAGCAGCAACCACAGCACGACGCTGCGCCACACCAGCCCCACCACACTGGCCAGGTGGGCCAGCTGCGGCTCGGGCAAATCGGCGGTCAGGGGCTCCTCCCCCGCGACCCCGCGGGACAAGCGCACCTGGATGGCCCCCTCCGCCACCGACAGAAGCAGGTCGTCACTGGGCTCTGACCAGGGGCGGCGCTGCTGCCGCCAGCGCTCCAGCGCGTCCTCGAAGTGACCCACGACGGCAAACCCCAGGACGGTCACCCGCGCCGGCCCGGCGTCGATCCAGCACCATGCCCGCTGGGCCAGCCGGGCCACCGGCTCGCTCACCGGGGCATCCGGACGCCGCGTGCCGCCCCAAGCCTGTGCCAGCCACGCGGCCAAGCGGTACAGCACCGCCCCCGCCGGCCCCAGGCCGAATGCCGCCAGCACCACGAACCAGACGAACACCCCAAACACATGTCGGTGCGACGACAGGATGGCATGAGCGATGACGCGCCGCAGCAACTCCTCGCGTGGCCACTCGACGGCATCGCCCCCTTGCCACTGCGCGAACAGGGCCCGCGCGCGCGCCTCGTCGCCCGACTCCAGCGCCGCGCGAATCGCCGTGAAGTGGTGGCTGAACTGGCGAAAACCCAGGGTGACGTACAGCACCGCCACCGTCCACACGAACGCCAGCAAGCCGCTGGCCCGCGCCAACAGAGCATGGACGAGGGCGGTCGCCAGCACCGGCACCCCCAGCGCCACCGTCCAGACCAGCCAGCCATGCACCGCATGCCCGGCGTCGAACTGGCGCTGCACCCACGCCGCCCAGGCCCCGGCGGCGCCCAGCCACGGCGCCTGCGGCCCGGGGCGCCGCGCCTGGTCGAGCAC
>JAOACN010000355.1 GCA_026417815.1 Chloroflexaceae bacterium
GAACATGGTGAGCACATTGTCGGCCAGCACCAGCCCGAGCATGGCGCCCATGAAGATGAACAGCGTCAGGTAGAAACGCCCCATCCCCGGATCGCCCGCCAGGTAATAGGCGGGGTAGAGCGCGACCAGGACGCCGATGCCCGACACCAGCAGCGCAAAGAGCATGCTCAGGCCATCGAGCGCAAACCGCAACTCCAGGCCCATCCTGGGCACCCAGGGGATCACCTGTTCCAGCCGCCCCCCGGCCAGCACCTCCGGCGCAAGCGCGCCAATGGCCACGAACAGCGCCAGGGGAACCAGCGCCAACACCCAGCCGATCACCGGTCGCGGCTCGTACCGGGCGAAGAGACCCAGCGGGGCCATGATCAGGGCCGTCAGGACAATCAGAACCAGCATCGTTCGTTCCTGCTGTTCACGTCGCTCCCTGGTTACCTACGGGCTTCGCGCCGCATACTACCCGGGTAAATCAGGGGGTGTTCCTGGGAGGGCCCGGCCCTCCCGGATCCTCCTGAAGGGCAGGAGCGCGGGAAAAGTCAGTTTCCGCCGCGCAAGTCGGAGGGTTGCGCTACCGCAGGTCCCGGCGGGCAGGGGCGCAGGGAAGCCCGCTTTCCCCCGCGCAAGTCGGAGGGTTGCGCCGCCGCAGGTCCCGGCGGGCAGGGGCGCGGGGAACGTCGGTTTCCTCGATCACCACATTCGAGCGTCCATTGAGCAGTCGAGCATACCTATGGGTAAACACCTGTTCCCCACATGCGTGCTGATACTGTACCTCCTGGGGTTGGTCGCATGTGGAACCGTGCCCCGGGAACGGCAACTCGAGTTAACGGTAACCGCCGCCGGCTACGATCGCCCCCGACTGGAGGCGCAGGTGGGCGAGCAGGTCTTCATTCGTTTTCGCAATGCCGACGCGATTGCCCATAATCTCACCATCGCCTTGCCATCGGGTCAGCGTACCGTGTCCGCCGACGCCGGGGTTGACGCGATCCTGGCCTTTCCCGCTCGCCAGGCCGGTACTTTTCGGATGTTCTGTACCGTGCCGGGCCATACCGAGCAAGGGGAACTGGTGATTCTGCCTTAGTATGCGGCTTTGCCGCAGAACATCCTCGAACCTGGCAGGGGTATGGGGAAACCCGCTTTTCCCGTATTCTCAACTGTCCACACGCTGCGCGCTCACTGCCAGATGAGCATAAGGACGTTCCTGGGAGGGCCGTTCCCTCCCGGACCCTCCCGTACCAGGCTGGTTGTCACCTCAGGCAGGCTGTTCACCCCGCCGCCTGATGATGAGCGCGTGGACCCCGAGCACCCCCAGGGTAACGGCGGTGAGCGGCAGCACGAACAGGCCCATGATGGCACTGAAGGCTGGCAAGGCGTCATGCTGGGTCGCATCGAGCACCAGGTAGGCGGTGTAGGCCACGTAGTAGGCCAGGAACAGGCCGCCTTCCCACCGGGCGATACTCATCCCGGTGAAGAATATCGGCAGACACGCCACCATCACCGCCAGCATCACCGGCAAATCGAAGTTTAACACCGAAGCCGCTACCGGCAAGCCTCCCGGCACCACCAGCGCCGAAATGCCGAGGATGCCCAGGACATTGAAAATGTTCGAGCCCACCACGTTGCCAATCGCAATATCGCGCTCATTTTTCAGCGTGGCAACCAGCGAGGCGACCACCTCGGGCAGCGAGGTGCCGGCGGCCACGATCGTCAGGCCGATGATCACATCACTGACCCCCAGCGCCCGCGCCAGATTGACCGCGCCGGTCACCAACCAGCGCGAACCGATCACCAGAATGATCAATCCGCCGATCACCAGGGCCAGTTGCTTGAGCAAGGACCCCACGCCGCGCTGCGGCGCCAGTTGCTCCGCGCCAAAGGCCTCGGCGTACTCCTGTTTGGCCGCCTCGGTCTCCTTGCGACTGCTGACGATTGACCAGACCGTATACGCGACCAGGATCGCGAAGAGGATCGCTCCATCGAGCCGGCTCACGCTGCCATCGAGGACCAGACCGGCCAACAAGAAGCATACGCCGATCATAATCGGCACCTCGCGCCGCACCAGTTGTACCGAGACGATCAGCGGCGCAATCAGCGCGCAGGCGCCCAGCACGAAGAGCACATTAAAGATGTTCGAGCCGATCACGTTGCCGATGGCGATGTCAGGGTTGCCTCCCAGACCGGCCTGCACGCTGACCGCCAGTTCCGGGGCGCTGGTGCCGAACGAGACCACCGTCAGCCCGATTACCAGCGGGCTCACCCCTACCAGCGCCGCCAGCGCCGCTGCGCCGCGCACCAGCAATTCGCCCCCGATCGTCAGTAGCGCCAACCCACCAATAATCAACCCGATCGTCACGAGATCCACTCTGGTACCTCCTCTGTGCTTCGATGCCGTGGACAAATAGAAAGACCACCACGGCGCTACAGGTCGTGGTGGTCTTGCCGGACGTACGGTTGATGCACGTTCGCCGCGCCGGAGGATCTGGCCTCGTAATGACGACGCGGCGTCTCGCGGGGCGCGAGCGGCTACTCCCCTACCGTAGGGTAGTATAGGTGCGCTGCACGGGATTTGTCAAATCGCTAACGGGTGGTTTGCAGCCATCCGTATGAAGGGGAGGAGTTTTTCCTGGTCGCCGGGGCATGTTTCCACGCGCTGCGGCCCGACGGGTACGTCTGCTACTCCGGGCTTCACAACCTGAAGAGGACTGCTATATCCTCGCCTGGAGCATCTCGGGTACATGATAGAATGGGAGGGCGAAACCCTTCATTGGGCAGGAGCGTGGGAAAACCTGGTTGCCACACCGTCTTCGGGAGGGTCTGGGAGGGGGGCGGCCCTCTCAGGAAAAGCAACTGTTCACACTTCTTCTGGGAGCGAGGGCTTCCAGCCCTCGTTGTGGCTTCGAGGACGAGACGCCCTCGCACCCAGGCTCTACTTGTTACCCCAACTGTGAACAGCTACCAGGAAAACTCTTCTGATGGAAAAGGCTGGGAGGGCGCAGCCCTCCCAGAATGTCATCGGATACGTCGGGTATCCGGATCGACTCTAAGGGGAACGTTCCGTGTTCGACACAATGTTCTGGCTCTGGGCGGGATTCAACCTGTTCGTCCTGGCCATGCTGGCCCTGGATCTTGGAGTGTTCCACCGGCAGGCCCACGCCGTGGCGCTCAAAGAGGCGGCCATCTGGAGCGTCGTCTGGATCAGCCTGGCCTTGCTCTTCAATCTGCTGCTGTTCCTCTTCTGGGATCGCCTTGTGCCCAACAGCGCCTACGGCGCTGGCGATGCCGCCCTGGCCTTCCTCACCGGCTATTTGATTGAAAAAGCGTTAAGCGTTGACAATATCTTTGTCTTCGTGATGATCTTTTCGTACTTTGCTGTGCCGGCCAGGTACCAGCATCGCGTCCTGTTCTGGGGCATTCTGGGCGCGCTACTCATGCGCGCCAGTATGATCTTCGCCGGGGTCGAACTGATCAAGCGCTTCCACTGGATCATCTGGATCTTTGGCGGCTTTCTCGTCTTTACCGGCATCAAAATGGCCACTTCCGGCGACGAGAAGATCGAGCCAGAGAAAAACCCCGTGCTGAACCTCTTCCGCCGCTTCGTGCCGGTCAGCGCCACCTACGATGGCCAGAAGTTTTTCACCGTGCAACACGGGATGCGCATGGCCACGCCACTCCTGCTCGTGTTGATTATGGTCGAGACCACCGACGTGATCTTCGCCCTCGACTCGATCCCGGCCATTTTCGCCGTCACCCGCGACCCCTTTCTGATCTACACCTCGAACGTCTTTGCCATCCTCGGTCTGCGCTCGCTCTACTTCGTGCTGGCAGGCGTGGTTCACAAGTTTCATTACCTGCGGTTGGGACTGGCCGTGGTGCTGGCCTTCGTGGGCGTAAAGATGGTGCTTCCCGACCTGACGAAGCTGCTACTGGGCGCCAGTTTCGCCATTCCCACGGCCATCTCGCTCGGCGTGGTGGCCGCAATTATCACCCTGTCGATCGTCGCGTCCCTGATCCGCGAGCGGCGTCTGGAACTTCTCAACGGGTCAGGCGCCGGTTCCGAGGGTCCTGCTGGCGAGGATCGTCAATTGCCCGATCGCGTGGCCGCCGAGTGAGGGCCGTTGGCAGGGGCGAAGCCCTGTGCCGAAAGAACTGCCTGGGGGTAATTTTTTTCTGACAGGGGGCGTAACTTTCTGGTAATGTCGGGAGTTAGTATTAACGACAGCGAGTTATGGCGCAAGCGTTAATCTGTTCAGCGTTGTCGTTAATGGTAACAAAGAGCATCCCCACCAGTCGGGAGCTCGGGCGTTTCAACCGTATCCAGGCGGCTCTGCGCCATGGGGGCAGCGCCGGAGCTTCAGCCCCTGTTAAGAAGGAGACGAGGCCATGCACATTCTGGTTGCCGATGACGATATCCCCAGCGTCAAACTCACCTCATTCGTGCTCGAAGAGGCAGGCTATCGGGTCTGCAAGGCGTATGACGCGCAGGGCATCCTGCAGGCGGTTGAGCAGCACAATCCCGACCTGATCCTGCTTGATGTCATGATGCCGAAGTCGAGCGGGTTCGATATCTGCCGCCAGATTCGCCGCAACTCGGATGTGCCGATCATCTTCCTCTCCGGGCGCACCCAGTTGCAGGATCGCGTCATGGGGCTGCAGATCGGTGGCGACGATTACCTGGTCAAGCCGTATGAGCCTTCCGAGTTGCTTGCCCGCGTCGAAGCGGTGCTGCGGCGCCGCAATAGCGACATGCTCAACCCCTCCTCGCGCCTCAGCCAGGGTGACATCACCCTCGACCCGGTGGAGCACAAGGTGCTCTTCGCCGATGGGCGCTCGGTGGAACTGACGCCCCTGGAGTTCCGGTTGCTGTACTATCTGATGAAGAACTCGGGCCGCATCCTCAACATCAGCCAGATCCTCAGCAAGGTCTGGGGGTACGAGTATGAGGGCGAGAGCAATCTGGTCGCGGTGTACATCCGGCGCCTGCGCACCAAGATCGAGAAAGACCCCGAGCATCCGCGCCACGTCATCACGGTGCGCAACCTCGGCTATAAGTTCGAGCCATAGGGCCATGGTTAACGTTACGGTCCTCGAAGGGCGCGGGGAGAGGCGAACTCCCCGGGCTCCCTGTGCCGCCCCGGGGCGGCACGCTCCTCCTGGCCTGTCTCTTATACACATCT
>JAOACN010000359.1 GCA_026417815.1 Chloroflexaceae bacterium
TCGGGGCGCCCGCCGCTCAACCGCTCGCGCACCGCGGGGTCGCGCGGGCCGGGGCTAAAGCGTTGCGTGTCTATGCCGCGCTTCCACCAGCGCACCCGCTCGAAGCCGTGGCGCCGCAGATCCTTGAGCGTCTCGGTGCTCGGGCAGAGGTTGAGATGGGCCTGGTTGTGCAACGCGCGCAGGTACGACCAGACGACCGGCTCGATGAACGCGCCGCCGTAGTGCCGCACGTAGCGTGGCACGTGGGTGTGGAAAGAGGCCAGGATCGGCACGTTCAGGCGCCGCGCATACGAGAGCCCGAATGGTCCGAGAAAAAACGGAGCGACAATGTGCACCAGGTCGGGCTGGAAGCTGCGCACCCGCTCCCAGACGAAGCGCCGGGGGATGTTGATGCGTAATTCGGGGTAGAAGGGCAGCGGCGGCCCCCCCACGCCCACGATCTCGGCCCCGGCATACTCCTTCGGCCCCCCAGGCGGCCCGAAGAGCAACACCTGATGGCCCTTCTCCTGCAGGCGTTCCAGGGCCTGACACAGAACCGTCACCACGCCGTCGATCTTGGGCAGAAAGGTTTCGGTGAAGATGGCGATTTTCATTCCACGTGTTCCTTGGCTGCGCCGCACACCACCAGATGAGGCAAAGGATGTTCCTGGGAGGGCTACGCCCTCCCAGCGGGCAAGGGTATGGGGAATACCGTTTTCCCATAGGCGCAACGTGGAAGGTTGCGCTACAGGTCACAACCCGAAGCTCTGATGGATCACCCGCACGGCCCGGTCACCCTCCTCCGCGGCTACAACGAGCGAGATGTTGTTCTCGGTGCTGCCCTGAGCGATGGCGATGACATTGATGCCCGCCGCGCCCATTGCCCCGAAGAGACGCCCGGCGATCCCGGGCGTGCCACGCATCCCCGAGCCTACCAGGGCCACGATCACCACCGGGTCCTGCACATCGATGTGTTCCACATCATGGGCCGAGAACTCGCCGGCGAGTTCGCGACGCAGTTCGGCTACCGCCGCGGCGGCCTCGGCGCGCGGCACCGCCAGGCAGACGCTCTGTTCGCTGCTGGCCTGGGAGATGAGCAGGATATTGGCCCCGGCGCGGGCCACGGCCCCGAAGATGCGCGCGGCGACCCCGGCGACGCCGAGCATGCCCGGCCCGCCCACGGTGATCAGGCTCACGTCCTTGATCGCCGTTACCGCCTTGGCCGCTCCGGCGCTCTCCTCGGCGCTGATCAGCGTGCCGGGGTGATCGGGGTTAAAGGTGTTGCGGATGCGGATGGGAATACGCTGTTGCACCAGCGGCAGCACCGTCTTCGGATGCAGCACATTGGCCCCATAGTAGGCCAGTTCGGCCATCTCGCTGTAGGTCAGGCGCGGCAGGGTGCGGGCCTCCGGCACCACCTTCGGGTTGGTGGTAAGCACCCCGTCAACTTCTTTCCAGAACCAGACCTCATCGGCGTCGAGGGCCGCGCCGAGGATGGCGCAGGAGTAGTCGGAGCCGCCACGGCCCAGGGTGGTGGGCACGCCGGCGCGCGTGGCACCGATAAAGCCCGTGACCACCGGCACGACCCCCTCGGCCAGCAGAGGCAGGAGGCGCTCGCGCGAACGCTCGCGGGTTTCGGCCATCAGCGGCGAGGCGGCGCCATAACGCTCATCGGTGATGATCAGCCCGGTGGCATCCACGGCCCGGGCCGGAACACCGGCGCTCCGCAGCGCGGCGGCGATCAGGCGGGCGTTCAGGCGCTCGCCGAGGCCGCTGAACAGGTCCAGGGCGCGGGGGGTCAATTCGCCGAGCACGGCGATGCTCCGCGACAGGTCGCTCATATAGTCGAGCATCCCCCGCAGTTCGGGGGCCAGCGCCTCGCGCTCCTCGGCGCTGACCAGCTCCGCAGCGACCTGCATGTGCAGGTCAAGCAGCCGCGGGGCCGCCAGGGCGGTCGCCTCGCCGTCACCTTCGGCGGCGGCGCGAGCGGCGGCAATCAGCGTATCGGTGGTACGCAGATCCGGAGCGTTCATCGCTGACACCACGACCACCACCTCGTGCTCGCGGCGGCTCTCGGCCACGATCCTGGCCACCTGGCGGATGGCGTCGGCGCTGCCGACCGACGTGCCGCCGAACTTCATTACAACCCGCATACGCGCTCCTGATGCAATTGCAGATTGCCAGTACAACGAGACTTCGTCTCGGCGGGGAGGAGGGGTGGCGGGAGCCTGCGGCCCCTCCGAGTCTCCCCTGCCAAGATCGCGCTAAGGAACAATCAACACCTTCCCGGTCGTCTGGCGACCCTCCAGGGCCCGGTGGGCCTCGGCGGCCTCGGGCAGGGAGTATTCCCGCTCCACGCGCACCCGCAAGGCGCCCGAGGCCATCCAGGCGAACAGGTCGCCGGCCCGCCAGGCCAGTTCCTCGGGTGTGGCGATGTAGTTTGCCAGCGTGGGCCGGGTGAGGTAGAGCGACCCTTTTACGCTCAGCAGCAGAGGCTCGATCGGGGGCACCGGGCCGCTGGCGTTGCCAAAGAAGACCGCGTAGCCTCGCGGGCGCAGGCTGTCGAGGCTCTGCTCCCAGGTGCTGCGCCCGACCGAATCGTAGACGACGTCGGCCCCGCGCCCGCCGGTCAACTCACGAACGCGCTGGTCGAAACGTTCCCGGGTGTACAGAATAACCTCGTCGGCGCCGGCCTCGCGGGCCAGGGCCGCCTTGGCCTCGGTGGAAACCAGACCGATCACCCGCGCGCCCAGACGTCGGGCCATCTGCACCAGCAGCAGGCCCACGCCCCCCGCCGCCGCCGTCACCACACAGGTCTCGCCGGATTTCAACGGGTAGGTACTGTGGGTCAGGTAGTGCGCGGTGGCGCCCTGTAACATCACCGCCGCGGCGAGTTTCAGATCAATGGACTCGGGCACGCGCACCACCTTTGTCGCTGGCGCCAGGGCATACTCGGCGTAGCCGCCGATCCCCGAGGCCGTTGCCACCCGGTCACCCACGCTCCGCCCCTGCACTTCGGCGCCCACCGCGTCCACAACTCCGGCGAACTCTGAGCCGGGAATGAACGGCAGCGGCAGCCTGTACAACCCGGTGCGGTGGTAGGTCTCAATGTAGTTCAGCCCGGTGGCGACCACTTTGATACGTAGCTGGTCGGGCGCGGGTTCCGGAATGGGCGCCTCCTCGTACCGTAAGACGTCCGGCCCGCCGGTCTCGTGAACTTGAATTGCGCGCATACGCTGTCTCGCCTCGTTGCTCTGGTGCCGCAAAGCGGCTACGATTTCGGGGAAACCGTGTTTCCCCCCGCCCCGGCCCATTGACGGAGAGGGCGCCTGGCGGGGGTGAGGTTCCGGCGCACCCGGCGACGGTGGCTACGCCCTGCCGCGCAGTGGCGGGGGCGACGAAACGTTCTGAACGCGCCGCGGCCCACCTGCCGCCGGGAGCCTGAGTAGTCGGTAAACAACGTCTTTCGCTGAACCCCCAACCCCCTCCCCAACCTTCCCCCACCGGGGGAAGGCGCCCGGCGCCTCCTCTCAGCCGCCGGGCGCGGGGGAGCGTGCAAGACTGTTCGTCGCACCCGGTACTGACGCCTCCCTTGCGCCGTGATCGAAAGTCGGCCTATACTATAACAGGATTCGTGCCGCACCACGCCGCCATGACTGGCGCATCCGGCAAGTTCCCACACGTGAGTGATTGCAGAGGAAGGTTTCTGGGAGAGCGACGCCCTCCCGGATCCTCCATTAGCGTTGGATCCGCCGCAGCGCATCTGGACGCGGTCAAGGTCGCGCCGATGCCCGCAGCGATCGCCTGGAACCGTACCTGAGGAGACGCCGTGCGCCGGGAGAATCAGCTTCCCCGAAGTTATTTCGCGCGCTACGATGAGAGCGATGACCGGCTCTTCTACACCTACCCCCGGCTGACGGCGCATATTGATGAGGCCGCCTGCGCCGCCGTGACCCAGTTGTTCCGCGAGGAACTGCCCCCAGGGGGACGCATCCTCGACCTCATGAGCAGCTACGTCAGTCACCTGCCGCCAGAGGTGCGCTACGCCCACGTGGTTGGCCTGGGGTTGAATGCCGAGGAACTGCGGCTCAACCAGCAACTCGACGAATACCTGGTTCACGACCTGAACCAGAACCCCAATCTACCCTTTGCCGATGCCTCGTTCGACGGCGCCGCCTGTACCGTTTCGGTGCAATACCTGGTCCATCCGGTCACCGTCTTCGCCGAGGTGGGGCGCGTGCTGCGCCCCGGCGCGCCGTTCATCGTCACCTTCTCGAACCGGTGCTTCCCCAGCAAAGCGGTGCGGATCTGGATTTCGACCGGCGACCGGCAGCACAGCCAGCTGGTGCAACGCTATTTTCAACTGGCCGAACGTTTTACCGACATTCGTTTCCTCGACCGTTCACCGCGCCGCTGGCTCAGCGATCCGCTGTACGCGGTGATTGGTCGCGCCAGATAGGGGAGGCCCCACACTCCAGGTTTAGGGCCAGCCGCAAAGACTTTGCAACAGCCCCGGGGGGCCATAAACGCTCTACCCACAATCACAGAGGGTTTGTTATAATCACCGCAGCATTGCGCATGGTAAAAATAGCCAGCGGGGAAACCGGGTTTCCCGGCGCCCGTGGGAGAATATGCGGGGCCAGTGAGTGGAGCGGTCTGCCTGCTGCCCTTCGCCTCAGGGAGAGAGTGTATGCCTGCCGTTGCCCCTCAGCCTGTTCAGATCACCTGCCCCGCCTGTGGCACTCCCTTTCGCGCCAATGTTTACACGCTGGTCGATGCCACCGACCAGCCTGCCCTCAAGGTGGCCCTGCTTAGCGGCCAGCTTAACGTGGCCGTCTGTCCGAACTGTGGCGCGGGCACGCTTCTCGGCGCGCCGCTGATCTACCACGACGCGCGCAAGCAACTCTGCCTGGTCTACTTTCCCCAGGAATTGAACACTCGTCCCGAGGAGCAAGAACGCTTCATCGGCGAGGCGACCGGTTTCTTGATCCGCTCGCTGCCCGCCGATGCGCCGCGGGCCTACCTGCTGGCCCCACGCCGCTTCCTGACCCTGCCGTCGCTCCTCGACGCGATCCTCGAAGCCGATGGCGTCAGCCGTGAGACCCTGGAACGGCAGCGGGCCTACGTGGACCTGATCAGCGAACTGGCCAGTGTGGTGAACGATGAGGAGCGTTTCAACGCGCTGGTTGCCGAGCGTCGCGCCGAGTTTACCCCGGAGTTCTTTGCCACCCTCGAGGCGTTCATTCAGGCCGTGCCCGACTCGCAGGCAGCATCGCGTGACCTGCTGCTCCAGGTGCACGAGCGCCTCAACGAACTGGTGGGCGAAGCGGGGGCCGAGGCCGGCGCCGCAGAGGTGCGCCAGGCCCTCGAACGGCTGCTGACCGTCCCCGATGATCAGCTTGAGGAGGCCGTGGCCGAGTTGCGGCCGGTGATTGACTACAGCTTCTTCCAGGCGTGGACGGAGCGCATCGAGGCGGCACAGGCCGCCGGCCAGGCCGAGGAGGCGGCCCGCCTGACCGCGCGTCGCGCGCGCATCCTGGCCCTGGTGGAGGAACTGGACCGCGAGGCCCAGGCGCTGTTCGAGGCCGGCAACGCCCTGCTCGCCGAGGTGCTGGAAGCCCCCGACCCGCTCGCCGCGCTCCACGAGCGGGCCGACCGGGTGGACGAGGGCTTCATGATCGCTCTCTCGGCCAATGCCGCGGCTGCCCAGCGTTCCAGACGCGAGGACCTGGCGCAGCGTCTGGAGCAACTCGCCGCGGCGGCGGTTGAGATTATCCAGAGCCGGCTCTCGCCCGAAGAGCGTTTCATCAACGAACTGCTTCTCGCCGAGACGCCCAGGGAGGCCACGGCCCTGCTGCGCAAGAACGTGGCGAAGATCACCCCCGACCTGGTCAAGAAGCTCAATGAACTGGCCACCCAGGAAGAGCGCCGCGCCAACACCGCCGGGGCCGAACGCCTGCGGCAACTCGCCCGCGAGGCCGGGGCGATGCTGTTCTAATCAGGTATGAAGCTCCTCTTGCTGCGCTTGCTGGCTCTCCTCGCGCGGCCCTGGACGCGGCGGGCCACCCCCGGCCCGCCGCGCCGCGTCCTACTGATCAAGCCTGACCACCTGGGCGATCTGCTCCTGGCAACACCCGCTCTCCAGGCCCTCCGCGCCGGGCTGCCCGAGGCCCACATCGGCGCCCTGGTCGGACCCTGGGCGCGGCGGATGTGGCAGGGTCTGCCCGAGGTGGATACGCTGGGTGAATTGCCCTTTCCGGGCTTTGAACGCGACGCCGCGGGCCGGCGCAACCGTCTGCAACCCTACCTGACGCTGTTCCGTTACGCCGCATTGCTGCGCCGCGAAGGCTACGACGCTGCGTTGATCCTCCGCGACGACCACTGGTGGGGGGCGCTGCTGGCGCTGCTGGCGGGCATCCCCCGACGCATCGGCCACGCCTGTCCCCTCTGCGCGCCGCTGCTCAGCGAGACGCTGCCCTTTGAGGGGAGCGAACACGTCACGCAGCGGGCCCTCGACGTGGTGGCCCGGCTTACCGGCGTGACGCTACCCGCATATCCTGGAACGCCGCCGTTGCGTTTCGCGCCCACCCCTGCCGAACAGGAATGGGCCGGGGCCTGGATCGCGGCCCGCCTTGCTCCCGCCGAACGCCTGGTGGTTATCCACCCCGGCACTGCCGGGGCGACCAAGCTCTGGCCGGCTGAACGCTGGGCGGTCGTAGGCGATGCCCTGGCCGCGTGCCCCGATGCGCGGGTGCTGCTCACCGGCGGCCCCGGCGAGGAGGCCCTGGTGCGTCAGGTAGCCGGCGCCATGCGCCACCCGCCGCTGGAACTGGCGGGCGCGACGAGCATAGGTCAACTGGCTGCGCTCTTCGCGCACGCCGCCCTGGTGCTGGGGGTTGATAGCGGGCCGTTGCATCTCGCCGTGAGCCAGGGGACGCCGACGGTACACCTCTTTGGCCCCACCGAGCCCGGGCGGTTTGGGCCGTGGGGCGACCCGGCGCGCCATCGGGTGCTGCGGGCCGGGTTGGCCTGCAGCCCCTGCCATAACATCAATCGCTGCCCACGGGGCACCGCCGGTCCGGAGTGTATGGACGCCATTTCGGTTGAGATGGTGAGGGACGCGGCATATCAGGGGCGCCCCGTGGGGCGCCCCTGAACTGGATAGGAACATCGGGAAACCGGGTTTTCCCGTACCCCTGGCTACCGTGGCAGGGATCGGGAACGAAGGGGAGTTACGAGACGCGGGCCTGCAATAACGCGCGGGCCACGGCGTCGAGCACGGCGGCTGGCCGATTGCCGGCCGGCAAGCCGATGCGGCGAATGAGCGCGCGCCGGTAGACGTGCAGCGAGGCGGGGGCGAACGAACAGAGGCGTCGGTAGGGATGGCGGTGTGGAGCGGGTTCCGGGAACAGGTGAACGATCATAGGTCGCTCGCTATGTTCGTGTCTTCTCTCACAAAGTTATCATAGCGGCTACGCCGCGCTGCGTCAAGCGTCTGTTTCCGCGCATTTGCTGTGCATTATATTGCGATGCCGTCAGGGGGCGGTCCGGCGCGGAACACCCACCTCTTTGTAGCAGGCCGCGGGGTTACGGCGAGAAAACAACCCGCAACGCCGGGGTAAGGAACGACTACGGAGCCGAGGGGAGTTTGCGCCAGAAGGAGGGTTGGGGCGCGCATGGACCGCCCCAACCCTCCTTCTCCTGGAGTGCTTACATCAACCGCAGGGCCTGGCGCTTCATGTAGGCCAGGATGGCGCCGATGCCGTTGAGGCGCTGGGGGCTGAGGATCTGGTGCAGGCCCATCTCGACGAAGAAATCGGCTGGCACGGCCAGCACCTGGGCGGGCGTGGCGCCGCGCAGCCCTTCGGCAAGTAGCGAGGCGTAGCCGCGGGTCGTGGGGGCCTCGGGCGGCACATCGAAGTGAAAGATCAGCCCCTCACCCTGACGTTCGGTATGCAGGAACACGGGGCTGGCGCACTCATCAACCTGCTCCATGCCCGACCGCCCGCGGAGGTGTTCGGGCAGCGGGGGCAATCGGTCGGCATACTCGAGCATGAGTTCGAGCTTCTCGTTCCGGTCGCAGCCCTTGAACTCCTCGATAATCGCCTGGAGGCGGGGCGGGATGGCGCTGGTGTCGCTCATGGCTCAGTCAATCTGCAGAATGTAGCCCTTGCCGCGCACGTTGAGGAGATAGCGGGGCGTGCTCGGATCAGGCTCGATTTTCTGGCGCAGGTGATGGATATGGGGCTTAATCAACTCGCCCGCTTCCATATCGCTGGCCTCGTAGCCCTGGGCGCAGCGCACCAGCTGGGTATACGACAGCATCTGCCCGGCGTGCTCGGCCAGACACAGCAGCAGCCGGAACTCGGTGGGCGTGAGGTTCAACGAGCGCCCGCCGAGGGTGGCCGTCTGGTGCCAGGTGTCGAGTTGCAACTGGCCGATGGTCAACTGGCGCTCGCTATTGGGGGTGCTGGTGGCTGTAGCCGGCGAGGTTGCCGGGGCGGGTGGAGGTTGTATGCCGCCGATGAGGCGATCGAGGGCATCGGGCGCCGGCCCCTCGCCGGTGAGCGCCTGGGCCGCCGCGCTGATCGCCGAGATCAGCGCCGACTGACGCTGACGCCGGGCCCGCTCGGCCAGACCAGCGGCGACCCGTTCGAGGATCTGCTCTGGATCACTGGTCTTTAACATGTAGTCGAAGATGCCCTGGTGCATCCCTTCAATGGCCGTCTCCAGGGAGCCGTGCCCGGTCAGCACAATCACCATGGTATCGAGGTTGCGCTGGCGGAGGGCCTCAACCACCTGAATGCCATTGATCCCGGGCATCTGCAAGTCAACCAGCATGAGATCAAAGCGCTGGCGGTCGAACAGCGCCACGGCCTCTTCGCCGGTGGCCGCGGCGGTCACCACGTAGCCCGCGCGACTCAACAGGGCGCTCAAGGTCAGGCGGATATTCTGTTCGTCATCAACGACAAGGACCTGGGCAGGCTGGCTCATGCTGTTTGCGCTCCGTGCCGAAAAGCACTATAGTTGGGACATCTGGCATTGCAGGCATTATAGCGCGCTAATCTTCAGGGTGTCAACGTGAGGCGGATCCGGCGTTGCAGCGCCGTCTGCTCCTCCTGACCGATGCGGAGATAATGGTATGGGCGAGTTGGAGACCCTTCGGGCCCGGGTGGCGGAGTTGCAGGCGCGGTTGCGGGAAACCGAGGCTCGTGCCGAGCACCTGGCGTGCGAGGCCGAGCTACAGCACAATCGGGCCATGCACCTGCAGGCGCGCCTGAGCGCCATCCTCTCGATTTCGGCAGCGCTGTTGCTGAGCCGGGATGTGGACGCGATTGTGCGACTGGTGGTCAACGAGGCGGTGAACCTGTTCCCGGGCACCAGCGTCGCCCACCTCTATCTGGTGGATGGCGAGACCGACCGCTTGATGCTCCGGGGAGGGGGCAACGCGCACACCTGCGACCAGCTAGTTGGCCTGGCCAGTCTGGCGATCCTCTCGCCGCGGGCGATGTTACTGGTGGGGCCGGAACTCGAGTTCGCCCTCGATCAGTTGGCCGACGCCGACCGCGAGGCGCTGCGGGCATTGCTGCCGCACTGGCCGCCCTCGAGCGCCCTGATCACGCCCGTGCGGCTGGAAACCCAGCGCCTGGGTGCGCTGGTGCTCTACGGCGGGATCAATGCCCACCTGTACCATCCGCGCGACCTGCCCTTCGTGCAGGCCCTCGGCGACCTGACCGCGATCGCGATAGACGAAGTCACCCAGCGGGCGCGGGCGGCTGCGCTCCAGCGCGACCTGGCCATCACCCAGTCGCTGCACGCCGAGGCGCAGGCGCGCCTCAACACCGCCCAGGCCCAGTTGCTCCAGAGCGCCAAGCTCGCCGCGGTTGGCGAA
>JAOACN010000412.1 GCA_026417815.1 Chloroflexaceae bacterium
CAATCTTCCTGCCGGCGCCGCGGCATTGCGCGGGCCCGATCAGCCGGTGCTCATCGCCACCACCACGACCGGAGCGGAACGGGCTCGCGCCAGCCTGCACGGCCTGCCCCACATCGGCTACCACGTCAGCCCCGGCGACCGGGTGGACCTGGCGGACCTGGTCCGGCACCTCCGCTACCGGTGGGGCGCCCGCACCCTGCTCAGTGAGGGGGGCGCCCTCGTCTACGGCGCACTGCTCGCCGCCGGCCTGATTGACGAAGTCTTCACCACCAGCAGCCCGGTGATCATCGGCAACCGGACGGCCCCCGCCCCCGCCCGCCCCTCGCTGGTCGAAGGCGTGGCCTTTGCCCCCGGGGCCGCGCCGCGACTGCGCCTGGTGAGCCTGCGCCGGCACGGCGACTATCTGTTCCAGCGGGCGCGTGTGCGCGCCGTTCCGTCTCTGCCGTGAGTCAGAGGGAAGGGTTGGGGGGAAACCAGGTTTCGCCTCCCTGCTATGCGTGTCAATGTGCAGGGGTAGGGCGAACGGGATTATGCCTCTCCCTGCTCCACACGATGTGACCCCCGTAGCGGGTCATCACGATGGTTTTGCAGGACGTCCACGGGAAGTTTCGGGAGGGCCAGCCCTCCCGAAACTTCCCATCAGGCAGGAGGCTGGGGAAAGCGGGTTGCGCTCCTTGCCTCACGGCGTCTCATCGGGGGCGCCGGCGAAGAAAGCGGCGATGGGCGCGCGGAAGGGCAGTGTCGGGGAGATAAGCTCGCTATCAGGGGCAACGCGGGTCTCCTGGCGGTAGTCGCCAGCGGCGGGGTCGGGCGCGCTGAGGACCAGCACATCGCGCTCCACCGTGCCAACGATCCAGTACTCGGGCAGGCCGGCCCGCGCATAGGCGCCTCGCTTCACCACCAGATCCTGGGCCGGGTTGCTCGGCGAGAGCACCTCGACAATCAACGCCGGAACGCCGTGGACGCGCCGGTCGTGGATGATGCCCAGGTCCTCGCGCCGCACCACCAGAATGTCCGGCTGCACCGGATCGCAACCAGGCATCAGCACACCGATCGGCGCCCAGGCGGTGATGCCAATGCCGTTGTCGTCAAGCTGTTTGACCAGCGCCAGTACAATCTGGCGGACGATCCATTGGTGAAAGAAGCTGGGCGCGGTGGTCACGTAGAGTACTCCGTCAATCACTTCGTAGCGGTTGCCGTCGTCTGGGAGTTGTGACCAGCGGGCGTAGTTCCAGTTTGCCGCTACTGAGCGGGTGACCAGATCAGGTTCGATCAGCGTGGTCGTGGACATGGCGGACCTGCCTTTGATGTGTGGAGATGTAGAGTCTTGGAGGTGTGGAGTTGTGTTCCCGGCGTAGTGCTCAGAAAGCTTGACTCGACAGGACGAAGACGCAAGCGGTTGACGTTGGAGAAACAACAATGGTTATGCATTGGAAATCATCACAAATTTCATAGAGATTAAAATGTCTCTAAATTCTCCGCGTCCTCTGCGGTAAACAATCTCTTTCGCAGTGCTTTAGAGCTCTGGCCCTACCCGAATAGCCGCTCGGTCGCCACGTTCCAGCCGGGGATAATCGTGGAGGGGATGACCGCCTGCCCGCGGTAGACGTGCTCGGCGCGGTAGAGGCTGCCGGCCAGGGTGAGCAGTTCCACGAAGCGGTAGCCGGGGTCGGCGATCCAGTACTCGCGCACCCCCGCGGCGGCGTAGAGGTCGCGCTTCTCGCGCCGGTCGTAGCTGGCCGTGGCCGGGGAAACCACCTCCACCACCAGGTCGGGCGGGCCGACGATGCGCTGCGCGGTGATGCTCGCCGCCCCGCCGTGGAGGATGACGATGAGATCGGGCTGCACGATGGTGGCGGGGCCGAGCTGCACGTCAATCGGCGCCGTGAAGACCCGCCCGTGGCCCGCGGTCTCGATGAAAGTGAACAGATAGTGTGCCAGGCGCAATGAGGCGGCCTGGTGATCAGGGGTGGGCGCGGGGGCCATACGGAGGTCTCCGTTGATCAGTTCGTAGCGCTGGCCGTCGTCGGGCAGTTGTTCGTAGTCGGCGACTGTCCAGCGCCCGCCGGGGGGCGGGGGCAGGTGGGTGGCCGGCCCGGCGATGGGGAGAATATCGGTGGGCATAGGCGTGTCCTGGTGAATGAAAGCCCGCGGGTCGCTTCTTCTATTATACGCGGCTGCGCCGCGGAGGGACGTTCGGTTCCCGCTGGATGGCCGCTACGGGCGGGGTACCGCGCCGTTCCTCTCCGAACCCAACGCCTATGGCCAGCAAATGGCCTTCGCGGTAAGTTGGGGGGGCACGCCCGACGTAATGGGCGGCATCGTGGCCCGCGCGCAGGGTCTGAACGCCGTCGAGTTGCGGCGGACTTTCAGCGGCCGCTTCGATAACACCGATGTCTATCGCCTGATGTATCTCAGCCTGTTCGGGCGCTCCCTACCCTCTTCGGTCGGCAAAAGCGCGCCGAGCCGCTGAGAAGTAGAAGGGTTGGGAGGGCATAGCCCTCCCAACTCTCTTATCAGGCAGTGCGCGAATCGAACCCGCTTCGACCATCCTTGCCTGGGTGGCCAGGTCCATCTCCAACTCTCCTCTCGGGCAGTGCGCGAATCGAACGTTTCTACCAACACCGGCATTCGACTCTCGCCTATCTCTGCCCACTGGCCCACGAGCAACGCTACGCCGCACACGGGGGATGACCGCCTGTCCATGAAAGCAATGCGTTCCGGTTTATTCGTCTTCGCGCCATCCGGCCCGCGCCCCCGCGCCTTCGACCGGAAAGAACCCTACCAGCGCGACAGGTGGCCTCTGCTATAATGAAGCCCGGCAGGGAGCACAGCGGGAGCGTCGCCGCGCTATGGCCAGTGAAGAAGCGCGCCTCGTCGAAGCCGGGCAGCGGGGAGATGTCGAGGCGTTCAATCAACTCGTGCGGCTGTACGAAGCGCGGGTCTACAACCTCTGCTACCGCATGCTCGGCGACGCTGACGCCGCCGCCGATGTAACCCAGGAAACCTTCATCGCCGCCTACCGCAACCTCCCCCGGTTTCGCGGCGGCGTGTTCCGCGCCTGGTTGCTGCGCATCGCCACCAACGCCTGCCACGATACCCTGCGCGCCCGCAAGCGCCGACCGGCTGTCTCTCTCGACGCCGCCCAGGAGAGCGAGAGCGGTCCCCTGTCCTACCTTGCCGATACCACCGAAGCGCCCGATGAAACCGCCCTGCGCCGCGAACTGGCCCGCGCCATCGAGCAGGGGTTGGCCCAACTGCCCGACGACCAGCGCGTCGTCGTGATCCTCAGCGATGTGCAGGGGCTGGCCTACGAGGAGATTGCCGAGATCACCGGCGCCAACCTCGGGACGGTCAAGTCGCGCCTTAGCCGGGGCCGCGCCAGGCTGCGCGACTTTCTCCGCGCCGGGGAACTGCTTCCGTCAAAATTTCGTCATGATGATGAATAGCTGATATGGCCACGGCAGGTGCGCTCCCGCCCGATGGGAGGATCTGGGAGGACAAAGCCCTCCGAAGAAGCCTGAAGTGAAAACTGGCCATTGATAGGAAAGGTTTGGGAGGGCGTAGCCCTCCCAGGAGAACCCTTTTTCCTCCCGAAACCTGTAATCGGCTCCAGGCGCCGGTTGGAGGGGCGTGGGGAAACCAGGTTTCCCCGCTCTCCGACCCGATGGGAGGGTTCGGAAGGGCGCGGCCGTTCCGAAAAAACCGCTTTTCACCCTGTCGTTGTGCGGCGAAGCCGCATACAAGACCGATATGCAACCATCCTCCAACAATCTGTCCGATAGCGACCTGGAGTTGCTCTCGGCTTATATTGATAACGCCCTGAGCGTCGCCGAGCGCGTCAATCTGGAGCGCCGGCTCGCAGCCGATCCTCGTCTGCGGGCCGAACTCGAGCAACTCCAGGCTACGACGCGGCTCTTGCGGCAACTCCCGCCCGTGCCCCCGCCTCGCTCGTTCACCCTTGACCCGGCACCGGCGCCCCGACCCGCGCCGGTGTTCCGGCTGAGCTGGTTTATGCAACTGGGCAGTGGACTGGCTGGCCTGGCGCTGGTGTTGCTTGCCACCGTGCAACTCCTGGCCTCGGCCCCCTGGGCGGTTGGCATGGCGCCCGCGGCGGCGCCGGCGCCCGTCGTGCTCGAAGTCTCGCCCACGGGGACGACAACTTCCTCAACGGACGAAAGCAACGTGCCTGCAGCCACGCCCGCCCCGGCGGCCGGCATCGCCTCGACACCGTTTGAGGCGCCGCCCCAGCCGCATGCAACCGCGCCGGCTTCCTCTGATACCAGCGCCGCGCCGGCCAGCGCCGATAGCGCCCGGCAGTCCGCCCCTGAGGCCCCGGCCACCGCTGGCGCAGCCCAGGCTCCGCCAGCAGAGGTAAAGCCGCCCCCCGCGCCGCGCCCTGGCTTCCCTGCCGGGTTGACCCTGACCCTGGGGCTCGCGCTGATCGCCCTGGCCCTTGCCTGGCGCTTCATCGCGCGGTGATGGCGCACTTACGCTACCCTGCGGAGGGCCGCGCCTCTGCACCTCCTCCAGAGGCCAACCCCGGGGGCCCCGCCAGGGCTGGCAAGCCCCGGACGCCCACATTATTCGCTGGTTCTGGCGGCTACGTCGCCCCACCTCCTGCCTCTGGCAGGAGGTGGCATCAGCCCTGAGAGCCGCGCAATACTATCCCATACCCCCATGACGTGTTATCATTGGTGAGCATTTGTCGGTTCCGGCACGTTCATGTTGGTGTGGTCCTCGGCCTCCCGAACTGACACCTCGTTGGTCACGGGCGTGGCGTGGAAGGAGATGGCGGGCAACGCCAACGCCTCGCGCTTCCTCCACTCTCAACCTGCAGGTTGTCAACTTACTCCTGAGAGGAGCGACGTCATGGACATCGGCAAGGCGTTCTCGTTCGTGTTCGAGGATGAGCAGTGGGTCGCCAGCATCCTGCTTGGCGGCCTGATCCTCCTCATTCCCATCATCGGCCCGCTCGCGCTGCTGGGCTACACGCTGGAGACGGCGCGGAACGTGGCTCAGGGCAACCCGCGGCCCCTGCCTCAGTGGAACACCTTCGGCGAGAAACTGGGCCTCGGCTTCGCCGGGTTCATTGTCGGCCTGGTGTACTCGTTACCGATCATCTTGTTGGGCGTGTTCTTCATTTGCGTGCCCCTCTTCGCCGCCGCGGGCGCCCGTAGCGAAGAAGGCGCGGCGGCGGCGATAGGGGGCAGCCTGGCCTGTTTGCTCCCGTTGCTGATCATTCTGGCGTTGCTGCTGCAACCGGTGATCCTGGCCGGGTTGGTGCGCTACCTGCAGACCGGCAGCATTGGCGCGGCCCTGCAGGTAGGCGAGGTCATCGCCATGGTGCGGGCCGATCTGGGGGCCTGGGTGGTCCTCTGGCTGGTCTCGCTGCTCTGCGGCTTCATTGCCAATCTCGGAAGCCTCATCATTATCGGGTTCATTTTCACCTACCCCTATAGCCAGGCGGTCTACGGCCATGCAATAGGGCAGACGATGCAGCGCTTCAGCCCTGCGGCAGCCACGACCTACATGCCGCCACCCCCAATGGTCTGAAGCGCCAGGCGTCCTTCACGAGGGTCTGGGAGGGCTTCGCCCCCTGATGATCTTTAAGAAATTAATCCCGTATAGCCCGCGGAGGCGGGCTTCGCATCGGTAGCCCGCGGAGGCGGGCTACCGGGCGAATGCGGTTTACATTCTTAATCTTCATTAGGGGGAGGCTCGGAGGGCTGCGCCCCTCCGAAAGCTCCGTTCCGGTGCGGCGCGGCGAAGCCACCCGCACCGGAACGGCGAGTCGTACGTGTTCAGCGTTGGGGCAACCCCGCAGACCGGGGAGCGAGGGTGTCCTGCCCTCGTCAGGATTCGAGGGCAAGATGCCCTCGAACCCGGGAGAAGTGTGAACATGTACGGGGCCTGTGGGAGCCTGCGGCCCCCGCATCCCCGCCGCGACGAAGTCTCGTGGTCGTAAATCCACAATCCGAAATGATATATAAGGTCAACCCATGGCACTGCGGAAAGTTTCGGCGATCGTCGAGCCGCGGGAGTTGTGTTACCCGTCCAATCTGCTGACCCTGTTCCGGTTGCTGCTGGTGGGGCCGACGCTGTACTTTCTGGCGCGACCCGAGCGGCGCCGGGCGGCGCTGCTCTGCTTTGGCGCGGCCATGCTCACCGACGCCATTGATGGGTCAATCGCCCGCGCCCGCGGCGAGGTCTCGCGCCTGGGGAAGCTGATCGATCCTATCGCCGACAAACTCCTGCTCAATGGGACGGCGATCATTCTTTCGCGCACGCGGGGCTTTCCCTGGTGGGTCACCGGCCTGTTGCTCTTTCGCGACCTGGGCATCCTGACCGCCGCGGCGGTCTTGCTCCGCCGCCGCTCCCACATCACCACCGCCGAGAGCGCGGGCAAGCTGACCACTGCGCTCCTCACCGCCGCCGCGCTGCTCTACATCGCCGATGGGCCGCGCAGCGGCAAACCGGTGCTCTACCTGGCACTCCTGCCGTTCACCCTCTCGTTTTTCCAGTACGGACGGCGCTTCCTTGCCGTGATGCGCGCGCCGCAGGATAGTTAAGTGGACGAAACGTTGCCGGCTGCGCCTGCGTAAGTATCAATCCGCATCCGGTTCGCCGCTGCCCGGGCGGATCTCGTTCGGGGTTTCGATCCAGCCCCGGCGCAGGGCGAAGAGCACCGCCTGGGTACGGTCGTTCAAGGAGAGTTTGCGCAGAATCGAAGAGATGTGATTCTTCACCGTCTGGGTGCTGATGTTCAGCGCGTCGGCGATTTCCTTGTTGCTGCCGCCGGCGGCGATGCGTTCAAGCACCTCGATCTCCCGTTCGCTGAGCGGAGTGAAGATCGGGAAATCAACCGCCTCAGGGTCAGTGGCGGTCGTCTGGGGCAGGTTGCGAAACTGGGTCAGCACCCGGCTGGCCACGCGCGGCTCTTCCAGCACCACATCGTTGATCACATACTCGCCGCGGGCCACGCGCCGCAGGGTGTCGGCCAGCGCCTGCGGCGCAACGTCTTTGGAGCGATAGGCGGCCGCGCCGGCCCGCAGCGCGTTGAAGGCGCGCTCGTCGCTCTCGTGCATGCTCAGCATCACCACGCCGATGTTAGGGTATTGCCGCCGCACCTGCCGCGTCAGGTCGAAGCCGTTCATTCCCGGCAGGTTCAGATCCACCAGCATGACATTCGGTTCCTGGCTGGAACCGACGCCTTGCAGCCACTCAAGGGCGGCCTCGCCGCTCGCGGCCTCGCCGACGATCACGATGTCTTCCTCGGAGCCGAGGGCCCAGCGCACCCCTTGCCGGAAGAGCGGGTGATCGTCAACGATCAGCAGCCTTATGCCAGGGTAGGCGGGCATGGAAGTGGCTCCTTTCCCTGAAGTTGTAGCCATTGGCGATAGGTTGTGTCAGGATCACGCAGGCCCGTAATGCCCGCGGCCGTCAGCATACGATGCACCTCGGGGAGCGGCAGGCCCACCACGGCGGTGTAACTGCCCCGCACCTCGCGCACGAAGCCCCCCCCGGCGCCCTGTAGCCCATACGCGCCCGCCTTGTCGAGCGGCTCCCCCGTGGCAATATAGTCGGCGATCTCCGCATCTGCCAGAGGTCGAAACTCTACCTCCGCCGCCGCAACCGCCAGTTGGAGCGGGGCAGCGGGCGGCGGGCCGGCCAGCCCCTGGCGAAGGGCCCGGAGCACGCACACCCCGGTATAGACGGTGTGCCGCCGACCGGCGAGCCGGGCAAGCATGGCCCGCGCATGTTCCGCGTCGGCGGGCTTGTTCAGCACCTCGCCGTCGAGCACCACCACCGTATCGGCGCCAAGCACCACCGCGTCGCCCGCGTGCGCCGCGGCAGCGTGGGCCTTGCGCCAGGCGCGCAGGGCCGGGTGGTCGGCGAGGGGCAGGTCAAGAACCGGCAGGGCGGCAAGTACCTCGGCGGGCGGGATTGCGTCGTCTTCCTCCGCGTCGGTGGCGAGGATCTCGAACCGCGCCCCCAGGGCCGCCAGAAGGTCGCGCCGGCGCGGCGAGGCGGAGGCCAGCACCAGCCGCGGCTGATCGGGCGGGCCACGACGCGCGGCAGGCACGGGTTGCTCAGTTGCCATTGACACAACCACGGAGCAGGCAGGCCGGTTCGGCCCCAGGATTGCTTATGGCCAGGCTGGCTGACATAATTCGCCCGATCATAACACGCGACCTGTGAAAGCGCAAGGCGCGTGATCCCCGGGGTGTGACGAGAAGCACGCTTCCCTTCGCCCGGCGGCTGATGAAGAATAAGGATATAAACCGGTATGCGCCCTGTAGCCCGGCGGCTGAAGCCGCGGGTTACCGCTGCGAAACCCGCCTGCGCGGGCTATTCCGGATGTAATGCTTAATCTGCATGAGCCGCGGGCTAACGTCCTGCGAAGGCTAGCCGGAGCCTTCAGGCGCCCGGCGGGCCGGTGGGCCGCAGCACGTGCAGAACGTTTCGTCGCGCCCTGATTCCCGGGCAGAGTTTGTGTAAGTGGGGCAAGCCCCAGACATCGTCGCGGGAGACGGACGTTGCCCAGGCCTTCGCTCCCCGGGGTGCAGAAATGCATCGACCGAACCCTGCGCCGGCGACTGAAATCGCGCCTGGAGAGGCTGAAGCCGGCCATCCGCCTGTGTGGACGGCGGTGGCGTCTCCCTGCATGGACGGCCCGCTGCAGATGCGGCGGACGTGGGGTCAACCGCCTGCGTCCTTTGCGTCTCCGCGCCTTTGCGTCTCAGGCTGCGCAGGAAATACAGCAACATGCTTCAGAATATCAAGCAGTCGCCCGGCATTACGCCGCGCGTCGCAGTGGGCGCTGGCCAGGGCCGCCGCCTGGCGCCCCAGGCGATGCCGTTGCTCCGGGGCCTCGATCAGGCCGCGCAGGGCCGCGGCGAGGGCCGGCACATCTCCCGGCGGAACCAGCACCCCCGTCTCGCCGGGGCGTACCACTTCGGGAATGGCCCCGATGCTGGCGCTGATGATTGGCAACCCCGCCGCCGCGGCCTCGATCACCGCCAGAGGCAGGCAGTCGCCTCGCGTCGGCAGACAGAAGATATCGCAACGGTGGTACAGGTCGCGCAAGGCGGGGCTATTGGGTCGCAACCCGCGATGGACGTGAATGCCTGGCCCTGCGACCGGCGCCGCTTCGGTGACGAGGTGGAGCTCAACCGCATTCGCGGGCAGCCCGCGGGCCGCCGCGAGCAGGTCCGGCCCGCCTTTGCGCTCGAAGTCGCCTCCTACAAACAGTATCCGCAGCGGCCCGGCGCGCTCCCGTGGCTCCTCGGGCCGCCGCCAGAAGGCCAGGTCAACGCCCGGCGCCACCACGCTGATCTTCGCCGCAGGAACGCCATAGTCCCGCGTCAGGCTCTCGGCGGTCCAGCGACTCCAGGTCACCAGGTGGCGCGCCGCCCGGTAACAGACGCGATGCCATCCGGCCTTGAACCGCTCGATGAGCGGCAGACTGGTCCGGTGCCCGTAGGCCGATCCCATCTGGTCAAGTTGGAGCGGGGTGGCATCGAAGGAGATGACGCTGGGAACCCGCGCAATCCAATCGGTAGCGAGCACCGCCGCGGTCTGGGTGTGAAAGAACAGGGCATCGAGAGGCCCGCCACCCTGCGCCCTGGCCAGGCGCCGGCGGGCCTGCCGCCCGGCCCGGACGGTCCAGTTCCGCAGCCCCGGCAGGCGTTCCAGCGGCCCCCGCGCAGCGAAATCCAGCGTGGCCCAGATGGCCGTCACCCCGGCGTCGTCGTTTACCGCGGCGCGCAGATTGGCCTGATGGGTGGCATGGCCGAGCGTTTGCTCGAGAATGAAGGCGAAGCGGTAGGGCGCCATTGGCACATCACCGGAATGAAACGTGTGTTCCTGGAAGGGCCTCGCCCTCCCGAACCTTCCCAGCCATACCCTGTACACGATACCCGGCATTGGTGAAGCACAGTTGACAGCCCATCGGGCGCGGCGTGACGTTTTTGTCATCAATCGCGTCACTCCCTGTAGTTGCAATGCGGCCGGCGGCGAAGAAAGCCTCATTTGAAGCCAGCGCCAGACTACGCCTGCGCGCCGGAGATGATCCTCCGTTCATTCGACGGAACCAGGTGACTCCTTTGTCACGCCGTTCCGGCTTCGCGTCACCGGGCTGTTAGTACTTCGCACTACACTATGTAGGCCAAGGTTCACACCTGCGTTACTATCTGGAGGGTTACAGGGCGGCCCGGCCTCGCCGCCTCACCTCGTTCCGCCCGCGGCGGGCGCACGCCCTGGCGCAGAGCGTATCCCGAGCAACAGGTTATCCGATTTCTTTCCGGGAGCGCATAGCCTTCCCGAACCCTCTCCTCAGATGAGGACCCCATGCGCGCTTTCCGCTCGCTCTGGCTCGCGCTCGCATCCCTGGCTCTGCTGGCGCTCGCCGCCTGTGGCGGCCCGCCCGTCGTCACCGACGCCACGCCGCGACCAACGGCAACGCTGCCCCCCCGCGCCGGCCCCTCGCCAGCGCCGGGCATCCGCGTCGTCGTTGATGCCACCCGCGATGTGCACCCCATCAGCCCGCTGATTTACGGCGTCTCCGGGGCGGGACAGGACATCCTCGGCGCCCTGCGCCCGACTGTCAATAACTGGGGCGGCAATCCGAGTTCGCGTTACAACTGGGAACATGGTACTGCCTGGAACGCCGCCCGCGACTGGTATTATATGAACGTGGACTACACCAATGGCGAAGGGGGCAGCGCCAGCGACCGGCACATTGAGTATTCCCTCGAGCACGGCGCCGCGGTGCGCATGGCTCTGCCCACCCTTGGCTGGGTGGCCCGCGACAACGACAATCGCAACTGCTCCTTTCCCAACCCCGACGGCAGTTGTGGCGTCGCTAACATGGCCACCTGTCGCAATCCCGGCCCGATCGCCGACCCGACCCGCACCAGCCGGCCCTCGGACGTAGCCTTCATCCGCCGCTGGGTCGAGCATATGATCATCACCCGCGGTTACGATGTGCGCTTCTTTGCCATGGATAACGAGCCGGAACTGTGGGGCGAAACCCACTACGACGTGCATCCCGCCTGCACCACCTACGAGGAGATCCTCACCCGCTATCTCACCTACGCCGCGATGGTGCGCGAGGTCGCGCCCCGCAGTGAGTTGCTCGGACCGGTGACCTGCTGCTGGTATTACTACTGGAACTCCGCCGCCGGACCCTCGGATCGACGGAAGCATGGCAACCAGCCCTTTCTCCCCTGGTTCCTCGAGCAGGTACGCAAACACGACCAGCAGAACGGTGTTCGCACTCTGGATGTGCTGGATATTCACTACTACCCCGAAACGGTTTTCCGTGGCGGAGACGATCCCGTTACCGCCGCGCGGCGCATCCGCGCCGCCCGTTCCCTCTGGGACCGCTCCTACGTGGATGAGTCGTGGATCAAAGAGCCCGTGTACCTTGTTCCACGGATGCAAGAACTGATTGCCCGGCACTATCCCGGCCTCAAGCTCGCCATCAGCGAATGGAACTTTGGCGGCGAGCAGCACATTAGCGGGGCCATCGCCGTTGCCGAGGCGCTAGGTATCTTCGGGCGCGAAGATCTGTACATGGCTTCCTACTGGACCTACCCGCCGCCCGACAGCCCGGCGTTTTACGCCTTCAAGCTCTACACCAACTACGACGATGCGGGTGGTCGCTTTGGCGATCGCTCGATCGGGGCCTGGAGCAGCGCGCCCGAGCGTGTGAGCGTCTACGCGGCGCTCGATGGTCCCGGCGGTGCGCTGACCCTGATGTTGATTAACAAGGACCTCGCCCGCGACCAGCAGGTAACGCTCGAACTCCGCAATCTGACCCTCAGGGGCGCCGCCACCCTCTACCGGTACGGTGCGGGCACGGGCACGATTATCCAGCAGCCTTTCGAGCTTATACCCGGCGAGCGTGTGACCCTGCCCATGGCCTCCATCACCCTGGTTGTTGTTCAACCAGCCTGAGCCGGTTGGAGGAGGGCGGGGAACCCTGCTTTCCCGCCCTCCTCCAGGCGGCTGCCAATCCTTCACGGCCGGGGACGCAGGTTTCCGGGAGGGCTCTGCACGCACGGACCCTCCCGTTCAAGTAAGGGGAAGAAGGTTTCTGGGAGGGTCAGGCCCTTTCGGAAACCTCGTGTACGACAACGTGTCGAACGCACCTCTCATCAGGCACATGTGAGCGCGCATGACCCGAGATGTATTTGCTCCCAGGGCCGATGTCTTGCTAACGGTATCGGGAACGATCGCCAGCGCCTCCGCGACCGCCGCCGGGCCACGCTTCGATTATGAGGAACTGAGCCGGGTCCTGCCAGCCGATCTTATCGACTTCGCCTCGGCCCGCCGGCTGAACGGGCGCTTTGGTCGCCTCCTGGAGCAGGTGGGTGGGCCGGCGCTCAATCTCGCCTGGGCCGTCAACCGGCTCGCCCGGCGCTACCGGGTGGTACTCACCGATGGTGAACAGGTCGGCTTGCCCCTGGCAACGTTCTTCTTACACGGCGGCCAGCGCCCCCGCCACCTGATGATCGCCCATGTCATCTCCCGCTCGAAGAAGGCCCTGCTGATTGATGTCCTGCGCCTCCATCGCGCCATTGATTGCTTTCTGGTCTACGCAACCTTTCAGCAACGCTACCTGCAGGCCCGCTGGCGCCTCTCGTCTGACCAGGTTGTGCTCACCCCCTTTATGGTGGACAGCGAGTTCTTTCATCCCGACCGCGTGCCTCCGGCCCCCACCGACCGACCGATGGTCTTCGCCGTCGGGCGCGAAGCCCGCGACTACCCGACCCTGCTGCGCGCCTTTGCCGGTCTCGATGCCGATCTTATCATCGCCCCCGAAAGCCGCTGGTCACGGCGCAGCGATAGCAGCGCGAGCCTGCCGCTGCCGCCCAACGTCCGCCGCGACCCCTTCCTGGACTTTGAGCAACTGCGACTGCGCTATGCCGCAAGCAGGTTCGTGGTCATTCCGCTCTACCCGGTGGACTTCCAGGCCGGTGTGACCTCGATTCTCGAAGCCATGGCGATGGGCAAGGCGGTGATCTGTACGCGCACGAACGGCCAGAGTGACGTCGTGGTGGATGGGCAAACTGGCCTGTACGTTCCACCCGGCGATCCGCTGGCGCTCCGCGCCGCGGTACAACACCTGCTCACTCATCCTGAGGAAGCCGAACGGATGGGGCGCGCGGGCCGGCGCCGCGTCGAACGGCACCTGACGATCGAGCGTTACGTGGCCCGCATCGCGTCGCTGGTGAGCGATCTGCGTCAAGCCGAGCCAGTTACTGTGTGACCAGCATACGCAACCAACCGCTACAGAGGACCCCGTATGGCCGTCGTTTCGCTGCTCGTGACCCTGGTCGCGCTGGCGCTGGCGCTTCCCCTGGCAACCATCAGCGCTTATCTGCTGGTACTGGCAGGGGCGGCCTGCTTCGCGCGGCGCGCAACCCCGCTGCGCCAGGGGCCGCCAGCGACCCGCTTCCTCATCATTGTTCCGGCCCACAATGAAGAACTGTTGCTGCCGCGGCTCCTGGCCAGCCTGGACAACCTGGATTACCCGCGTGAACGCTTCGCGGTGCACGTGGTGGCCGATAACTGCTACGACCGCACGGCCGATCTAGCCCGGGCAGCGGGCGCCTGCGTCCACGAACGGTTCGATCCCGACCGGCAGGGCAAGGGCCATGCGCTCCAGTGGCTACTAGAGCGCCTGGGACCAGGCGATCCGCCCTATGATGCGATTGTGGTGGTAGATGCCGACTCGGAGGTTTCGTCCAACTTTCTGCGGGTCATGGACGCGCGCCTGGCGCGCGGGGAGCGGGTGATCCAGAGCTACTACGCCGCGCGCAATCTCGCGGGCGCGCCCGGGGCCGGCATTCGCGCCGCAGCACTCATTCTGGTCCACTACTTGCGCCCACTGGGACGTATGGCGCTCGGCGGTTCCGCTGGCCTCAAAGGCAATGGCATGGTCTTTGCCGCCGACATCCCCCGTTCCCATAGCTGGTCGGGGGCGCTTACCGAAGACATCGCCTACCACGCGGCGCTCATCCTGGCAGGAGAACGGGTGACATTCGCCCCGGACGCCGCGGTTCGGGCCGACATGCCCGGGACCCTGCGGACCGCGCGGAGCCAGAACGAACGCTGGGAGCGCGGACGGCTGGACATGGCCCGGGCCTACGTACCCGATCTGCTCCGCGCCGCGCTGCGCGAGCGCAGCTTGCTGCACTTCGACGCGGCGATGGAACTGCTGATCCCGCCATTCGGGGTGGTAGCCGGCCTGAGCGCCCTCTCCCTCGCCCTGTCGATCGGGTCGGCGAACCCGATTGCGCTCGGCCTGAGCGGGTTTGCCATCCTCGCTCAGGGCCTCTACCTGGCCACGGGCCTGCTGCTCGCCCGCGCGCCCCCCGTCGTCTACCGCGCTCTGCTCTTCGCCCCGGTGTTCATTGTCTGGAAACTCTGCCTCTATGCGCGGCTATTGCTCGGCGTCAGGCCCGCCGGCTGGATCCGCACCGCCCGTAACGACCACTGAGGCGGGAACCGGCCCCCGCAGGAGGGTCTGGAAGGGCGGCGCGCCCTGCCGCATGGTTCGGTTCACCAATGTGCCGGAAGCGCCGATCAGGCCACGCGCGAGTGACGCCAGCGGTGCAACGGGCTGGTTCGGTCCTGCTCGCGGGCCACCACCTGGGCCACGGCCCGCACCAGATCTTCAGACTCGACCGGTTTGGTCAGAAAGACATCAACCCCGACCCCCGCCGCTCGAACCGCGTCACATTCCTTGCCGCTGGCGGTCACCACGATGATCGGAACGTGATCGAAGC
The DNA here is from genome assembly GCA_026417815.1 of Chloroflexaceae bacterium. Taxonomy (GTDB): domain Bacteria; phylum Chloroflexota; class Chloroflexia; order Chloroflexales; family Chloroflexaceae; genus JACAEO01. The sequence goes on from JAOACN010000412.1 coordinate 14,802, forward strand.
GCGCATCGGCGCGCACCCGTGCGGTCAACTCGATACCATCCAGGCGGGGCATGATCAGATCCGTGACGATCACATCAATCGGCATCATCTGGAGATAGTCGAGGGCCTGCATACCATCACGAGCGCAAACCACGGCATAGCCGTTCTGCTCAAGCACAAAGCTCAAGAGACGATAGTTGGGAGCATAATCTTCAACAATGAGCACGGTGGTCATATGGTTTGACATCTCCTGGCACGGAAAGACTTGATCAGACGCCAGTGGTTACCATCCGGCGCGGCGGTATAGGTAACCGTATCCATGAGGCGGTGGATCAAGAACAGACCATAGCCATGTACTCGAACCTGATCCAGATCTGGTGCAGGAACACTATCTAGATCGAAAGACGTCCCTGTGTCATAGAGATCGACCTGTAATAATCGCTCTTCAAAGCGCACGTTCATCTCGACAAGAATTCGCCCCTGGTCAACACTCCTGTATGCGTGATTAATAATGTTTGTGCAGGCTTCGTGGGTTGCCAGTTGAACATTGTAGATCAGCGTCTCCAGATCAGCGACCCCCTCGGTAAAATGCAACATGGCGGCGAGACTCTCGCTCACAAGATGGAGATAGGCATAGCGGGCCGGAAGATCGAGACGAACGAATTCAGGGGACCGCAGTGTCACATCGCCGCTCCTTTGATCACTACAATGGTCTGGTCGTCGTCCTGTTCGCGTCCCTGGCCAAAGCGGTGAACCTCTTCGAACAGCGCCTGAGCGAGCGCCTCGGGTGCAAGGTGGTGCAGGCGATCGATCAGTTCCAGTAACCGCTCGATGCCAAAGGGCACATCATCGCCGCCGCGCATATCGCTGAATCCATCGGTGGCCACCACCAGCAGATCGCCGGGCGCCAGACGCAGGGTCTGGTTGCAACAGTGAGCCTTCGGCAGGATGCCGAGGGCCGTACTTTCGGCGCGTAGCAGGACCGCTTCTCCTTCCACCGGGCGATAGATCACCGGCGCATGGCCGGCATTGGCGTAGACGAGCCGCCGGCTCCCCGCTTCGTACTGCCCGACGAAGGCGGTTGCAAATACGCCCACCCGCGTGAAATCGTCGTACAGGTCCTCGTTGGACTGCCGCATCACATCCTCGGGGGTTGGAAAAGGCATAAACTGTGATTTGCTGTGGATGGCGGTGCGGGTCATCGTCATCAACAGCGCCGCCGATATGCCTTTCCCGGTCACGTCTCCCACCACGAAGATGAAGGGCCGCCCGGGTTCGACAATAAAATCGTAGAAATCGCCCCCGACCTGGCGGGCAGGGCGCGACTCGGCATAGATCTCCAGCTGTCTCTTATACACATCT
>JAOACN010000425.1 GCA_026417815.1 Chloroflexaceae bacterium
GGCAGCGTCAGATGTGTATAAGAGACAGGGCGGACTGGGGGGATTGCACCACCCCGGACGGGGCGCTGCTGCGCGACACCTGGCGATCGGCCGATGCGGGCGACCTCGCCTGGAACGCTGAGCGCGCGGAACTGCACCTGCGCCCCCAGGTCTTCCGCTTCACCCAGGGCCCCCAGCCCACCGACCTGGGCCTGGAGCGCCGCCGCGGGGCCGCCCGCGACCGCTATGGCAACTGGTACTGGGTGGACGGGTCCGGCACGGCGATCCGGGTCTGGTCCGTCGGGAGCGAGCGGGCGAGTGCGTTCTGGCCTCCGCCAGAGCCAGCGGCGCCAGCGCCAACCGCGCCGGGCGCGTTTCACTCCCTGGCGCCGCCTCCTGCCCCTGGCCCGCTGCGGCTGAGCGGGCTGACCGTGACGGCGGATCACTATCTCGTGGTCGGGGTGCTCGAGGCCAGTGGCAGCGGCGGGCTGCTGGTCTTCGACCTGCACGCAGGGGGGATGCCACGGCATGTGCAGTGGCCGGCGGAGGCGCCCTTTGCACCCTACGACCTGGCGCCCACGCCGGGCGGCGGCCTGGTGGCGCTGGACCGCGAGGGGCGCCGCTACTGGGCGCTTGACCGCAACCTGCGGGTGATCCCGGCCGGTCAGGCCCTTGCCGCGCTGCCGCTGGCTACGGTTGACTTCCAGCCCGTGGCCGGCGGCCCGGCACAGGCGAACGCGGTCCGCGGGTTCCCCACCGGCTTCGACCTGGGCCTGGCCTCGCCGCCCCTGCCCGATGACCCGATCGCCATCGAGGTGCTGCCCGACGGTAGCGTGCTGCTGCTGATTGACGACCCCACTCGGCCCTTCGCCCGCGTCGCGCGCTACCGCGGCGGGGAACCTGCCGGCACGGCCAGCCTGGCGGTTATTCAGCGTGAGGTTGCCGACGCAGCCGGCTTTACCCTGCGCGCCTACGACATGGCCCTGGTGCACGGCCGGCCCGGCGGCGAGCACCTCCTCACTGTGGTTGGCGCCGACGGCAATCAGGCTTACGCCTTCCGCCTCCACGTTGCTCACGATGAACTGCGGCTCAGCGCCGAGCGGACCTATCTGCCCATGCGCCTGTTCGGCGGGCGGGCGCTCGTTGCCGCGGGCGGGCGGGTCTACTACGACATCGGCGAGCGCTGGACGCCGCTGGTGGCCCAGGCCCGCCCGCGCTACGTGCCGCGGGCCACTCTGCTGACCTGGGTCTTCGATGGCCGCGCGCCCGGCTGTACATGGCACCGGCTCATGCTCGACGCCTGCCTGCCCCCGGATGCCACGCTGCGCATCTGGAGTTGCGCCAGCGACGATCCCGCGGTATTGACCCCGGAGGATAGCGCCCAACGCTGGCAGGAAGAGCCGCAGCCCTACCTGCGAACAACCGGGAGCGAGCTTCCCTACGTCGGCCCGGCGCCGGGCGCCTACGAGGGCACTTACGAACTGCTGCTGCAACAGGCGCGCGGCCGCTACCTGCAGTTACGGATCATGGTCGCGGGCGGGGCCGCGACCACCCCGCGCCTGCACGCGCTGCGCGTCTACTACCCGCGCTTCTCGTACCTCGAGCGTTACCTGCCGGCGGTCTACCGTGAGGATGCGCGCTCGGCCTCATTTCTCGACCGCTTTCTGGCCAATCTGGAGGGCATACTCACGGGGATCGAGGACCGCATTGCTGCCGCCAACCTGCTCATTGACCTGCGCAGCGCGCCACCCGAGGCCCTGGAGTGGCTGGCCCGCTGGTTCGAGATCGTCCTCGACCCGGCCTGGGACGAGCGGCAGCGGCGGCTGTTCGTCGCCAATGCGATGACCCTCTTCCAGTGGCGCGGCACGGCCCGCGGCATCCTCATGGCCCTGCGCCTGGCCTTTGAACCCTGCGCTGGCGAGACAATCTTCGCTGCCTCCGGCGGGCAATCAGGGCGCTACCGCATCGTCGAGCAGTTCCGCGCCCGCAGGGCGCCCGCCGCGGCCCTGGGCGACCCCACCGAGGGCGGCGCGCCTGCCCTGGTCAGCGAAGGGGCGCCCTGGAGACCCGCCAGCGGGGCCGCGGATCTGGAGCGGCGCTACGGCGCCTGGCTCGCGGCCCGCGGCCACGCCAGCGATCCGCAGCCGCCCTTCCCCCTGCGTGACCCCGGCGGCGCCCTGTCAGCAGCCTGGCAGAGCTTCGCGCGCGCCACCCTGGGCTTCGTGCCGCCAGCCACCCCCGATGAAGATGCTCTCTGGCGAGCGTACCTCGCCGCCACCTACGGCGCCGTGGCGGCCCTGAATGAACGGCACGGGACGAGCTACACCGACTTCGCCGCGGTTGTCGCGCCCCTGACCCCGCCACCCGCCGGGCCAGTAGCCGATGACTGGCTGCGGTTCACGGAGGGGCTCGCGGCCAGCCCGGAGACAATCGACTGGCTGCGCTGGCGCGCCTTCCTCACCCGGCGCTACCGGCGGATCAGGGCCCTGAACGAGGCTTACGGTACGGCCTGGCCCGGCTTCGCGGCCATCCCACTGCCGCGGATCGCCCCGGCCAACGGGGCGGCCCTGCGCGACTGGTACCTTTTCGCCGGGCGGGTACTGCCCATGCACGACACGGCCCACCGCTTCCGCGTGCTGCTACCCAATCCGCAACTCGCCGCTGGCGCACGCGCGGAGTTGCAGGCCCTTCAGCAAGAGCAACTGCGCCTGGCGCGGCGCATCGTCGAACTGGAGAAACCGGCCCACACCGAGTTCAGCGTGCGCTTCTACTGGGCCATGTTCCGCGTGGACGAGGCGCGCCTGGGCGATGACACGCTGCTGGCCGCCAGCGGGCGGGCGGCGCTCCTGGCCCCTCCCGCCGCGCTCAACGACGTCTACCTTGGCGAGACCTTCCTCGCGCCGGGGCACCCCCTGAACGTCCCCGACCGCCTGGTGGTCGGGCGTGACCGGCTGGCCGCGCGGGGCGCCGGGCCAGCGCCGACCGAGAGCCTGTTCGACGCGGTACCCCCACCCCGGAGGAGCCACCTATGACCGACACCTTTACCATCGTCACGGCCGAAGCTGCCGCGCCCGATCCCGCCAAGCACGTCAACTACGTGCAGGGTATGGTCCTCGGCGTGGACGATTTCACCCAGGAGTTCGCCTACCTGAGCGGGCGCGACCAGTGGCTGGCGCGCGAGGCCCTGGGCTACGGGGTGCTGCGCGGCCTGCGTGTTCGCGTCGAGCCCGGCGGGGCCGACGGGCCACGCGTCTATGTAAGCTCCGGGGTCGCCCTCACCGCGCGGGGTGAACTGGTCTGCGTGCCGGACGACCAGTGCGCCTACCTCAACCCCTGGCTGTCGGCCAACCAGGCCCGCGTGCCAGCGAGCACCCCCGCGACGCTCTATGTGCGGCTCTGCTACAGCAGTTGCGCCACCGACAGCCAGCCCATTCCCGGCGAGCCCTGCCGCGACGACGATGACCTGATGGCGCCTTCGCGGATCAAGGACTGGTATCGCCTCGAACTGACCACCGACCCGCCCGCGCAGGTCGAGGAGGACGGGCTGCGCGCCTTTGTCGCCTGGCTGCGCGCGGTGCGCAAGAGCATCGGCCTCAGCCCGGTGGAGGCGTTGTCGCTGGAGGACTTTGTTGCGGCGGTGCGGGCGGCCTGGCTGCCCGCGGGCGAAGGAGAGGGTTCGCCGCCCCTCGCTCCGCCGTATCGCCTGGCGGAGGAGTTACTGATCCCCGGCTATGACGCCGACTCCTACCTCCGCGCCGCCCTGCGCGTCTGGACGAACGAAGTGCGGCCAGCGTTGAGCGCCCAGGGGCAGGCCTGCGCCAGGCCGCCAGCCGACGGCTGCATCCTGCTCGCGGCGCTCGACCTGGAGTTGACCAACGACCGGCGGCAGGTGCTGGAGGTCCTGGAGGTTCGCGAGGCCGAGGCGCCCTTCCTGCTGCACCTGCGTATGCTCCAGGAATGGCTGCTGAGCGGCGAGAACGAGGCGCTTCCCGCTGAAAGCGTGCGCGCCGAGCAGGCCTATGGGCTGGCAGCCGATGTAGGCCTGGCCCACGAGTATGCCCGGGCCGACCACACCCTGTCTCTTATACACATCT
>JAOACN010000481.1 GCA_026417815.1 Chloroflexaceae bacterium
TGGCCATGGGCCTCATCACCGGCGAGAACGGCCAGTACCGCGTGCTGACCGAAATCCAGGGCCTCGAAGACGCGCTGGGCGATATGGACTTCAAGGTGGCCGGCACCGCGACGGGCGTGACCGGGTTGCAGATGGACATCAAGACCACCGGGATCACCTTCGAGATTATGCGTGAGGCGTTCGCCCAGGCCCGCGCAGGGCGCCTGTTCATCCTCGAAAAGATGAACCAGGTGATCAGCGCGCCCCGCAAGGAACTGTCCATCTATGCGCCACGCATCATCACCCTGCAGATCCCGGTGGAGAAGATCGGCGCGCTTATCGGACCGGGCGGCAAGACCATCCGCGGCATCGTGGACGCCACCGGCGCCCAGGTGGACGTGGAGGACGATGGCCGCGTCTTCATCACCACCGCCGATGGCGAGGCCGCCAAACAGGCCGTGGCCATGGTCGAGGCGCTGACCCGCGAGGCGAAAGTCGGCGACATCTTCCTGGGGCGCGTGGTGAGTATCAAGCCCTTTGGCGCCTTCGTCAACATCCTCCCTGGCAAGGACGGCATGGTGCACGTGAGCGAACTGGCCGAGCAACGGGTAGAGAACGTCGAGGACGTGGTGCAACTGGGCGATGAGATCAATGTGATGGTAATTGACATTGATCCCTCTACCGGCAAGATCAGCCTGAGCCGTCGCGCCGTGCTCACCGGCGAGTCGCCCGAGGACCGCAAAGCTGCCGGAGCGGCCCCCCGCAGCGGCGGCCCGCGTTCCGATCGGGGCGGCCCGTCACGCGATGGCGGCGATCGCCCGCGCCCGCGCCGGCGCGACGAGGGACGCTGAGGTCGGGTCGCACTCCAGTAAGGCCGAAGGATTGGCGCAGCCAATCCTTCGGCCCTACCAGTCAACAATCGGCCTATGCATCCTCACTACCTCGACTTTGGCGGCGCCGGGTCACTCATGCACCTGGCGCCGGCAAATGGCTTTCCGCCCGAAGCGTACCGCCCGCTGGCAGCCTGCCTGACCCCTCACTACCGCGTCCTGGGCTACCGCCCGCGGCCCCTCTGGGCCAGCAGCGCCCCTCCCGATGTGCGGGCCTGGCGCGACCTGGCCCGCGATATGCTCGATGACCTGCAACAGGTCGCCGATGGCCCGACGATCGCCGTTGGCCATTCCCTCGGCGGCATCCTTACCCTGTACTGCGCTGTGCACCGGCCCGACCTGTTTCGCGGGGTCGCGTTGCTCGACCCGGTGATCTTCCCCCGGCACATGTTGCCCGTGCTCTGGGCCGGGCGCCGCCTCGGGTTGCACCGGCGCTTCCCCATCGCCCGGGGCGCCGCCCGGCGGCGTGACCGCTTCGCCAGCCGCGACGAGGCCCGCGCCCGCTTCCAGGGGCGGGGAGTCTTCGCCCGCTTTACCCCCGAGGCCCTCGAAGGCTACCTGGAGGGCGCCCTCCGCCCCGCGGAAGACGGCGGGCTGACCCTGGCATGGCCCCGCGCCTGGGAGGCCCATATCTTCTCGCTGATCCCCGTGGATACCTGGGACGCCCTCGGGCGCCTGCGGGCGCCGTTGTTGCTGCTGCGGGGCATCCACTCCGACCTGATCATTGACCGTTCGTGGAAGGAGTTCCAGCGGCGCCTGCCCCACGCCCGTCTGGTCGAGCTTGACGCTGGCCACATGGTGCCAATGGAACGTCCCGCTGATGTTGCCGCCGTCGTCCTCGAGTGGGCCGCCGGGTTGCCCTGACGCCCGTGCGGATGCCCCCTTTCGGAGGGTCTGGGAGGGCGCTGCCTTCCCAGGAAATTTCTTCTTCACCCCTGGTAGTCCGTGAACGAGGCTTCCTTGCATTTCTTCCCCCCTCCCAACCTCCCCCCGTTGGGGGGAGGCGCCGGACTCCCTCCCCCAGCGGGGGAGGGTTGGGGAGGGGGCGGAGTTGCCGAAAAACTTCGTTCACAGAGTATGAGCGTGTAACCGCACCGCCTAGGATGATAGAGGCGGCCCTCGCATTTCTTTGGCGCCACCGCAGGAGCAAACCATGGATCGCATTCTTCGCGTCGGTCAGCGGGCCAGTATGCGCAAAACCGTGACCGAGGCCGACGTTGTGCTCTTTGCCGCCATCACCGGCGATCAAAACTCCGTCCACATCGATGAACTGTCGGCCCGCGAGTCGCGCTTTGGGCGACGCATCGCCCACGGTATGCTCGCCGCCGGGCTGATCTCCGCCGTCCTTGGCATGCGTCTGCCCGGTCCTGGCACGATCTACCTCAAGCAGACGCTCAACTTTCGCAAGCCAATCTATATTGGCGATACCGTGACCACCGCGGTGGAAGTGACCGGTGTGCGCGAGGACAAGCCCATTGTTACCCTCCACACGACGATTACCAACCAGGACGGCGTGGTGGTGGTGGAGGGGGAGTCGCTGGTCTACTGCGATCAGTGCCGCCTCGACGGCGCCGATCCGTTGTGATGCGCGGGGAGGCGCGGAGGAGCCTTCGGTCCTCCGAATTCCGAGGCGGAGCGGCATTGTCGCGTTGCCCCGGAACGAGCGGTTTCTGTGGGGGCCTACGGCCCGCCGAAGGCGCGACTCACGGCAACGGCCGCCGTTCAAACAGATACAGCCCCACCGCCCCCGCGGGCGCGAAGTCGGTGACCACGTAGCCCGCGGCGAAGGCCGCCTCGGCGATGGCCCGCACCTGGTAGCGCCAGGCGCGGGCCATTGGCATGTCGGTGGCGCGGAGGGCGTCAATGTCGGAGGGGATCTGGAGCAGGAAACGCTCGCCCGCAGGCTCGATCGAGGGTTCGCGGGGATCGGGGTTAACGAGAGGGGCACGGTCCCGCAGATCATCGTCGGGCCGGGTTCCGCCGGCGCGGGCAGCCACCCGCTCCGACGCGATCCACCACTCCACCAGAAAGCGGTCGCTGGGCAGTTCGCCGTGGGGGTCCTCGGGCTCGGGGCCGTAGATATTGCGAATGTAGGTGCGGCAAACGCCCCCGAGTTTACGCAGGTTGAGCCTGGCGTTGCGGGCAATGAGGGGGTCGAAGGTCCAGGTGATCAGGTCGAGACCCTGGGCCAGCACGTGCTCGCGCTGGGCCCATTTGAGGCGCTCGCCGATGCCGGCGTCGCGGTAGGCCGGGCGCACGGCGGCCATGTGCGAGGCGTGCTTGAGCCTCCCGGCGCCATCGCGGCCCAGGAAGCCGAACACGAAGCCAACCAGCGGCGCGCCGGGGGCGTCGTGATCGAAGGCCCCCAGCACCAGCCCGCCGTTGCGCTGCGCCGTGAGCAGCATATGGTAGGGCACCGCGCCAAACGCGCCCCAGACCTCGCGCTGCAACTCCTCGCAGGCCAGGTACTCGCCGTAGCTTCGGAGAGGACGGATTTCAATTGGCATTGGCTTTTGACACAAGAATGACCGGTTAAAGGGGCATGGGGAAACCTGGTTGCCCCATACCCCTGACCGTGGGAGGGTGGTGCGGGGAGGCAGAGCCTCCCCGCGCCCCTCCTGTTCGATCACAGCAACACAACCATATCATCCCGATGCACCACCTCGGGGCCATAGTCATAGCCCAGGGTCTCGGCGATCTGGGCCGAGTGCAACCCCTTGATGGCGCGCACATCGGCGGCGCGGTACTGGGT
>JAOACN010000450.1 GCA_026417815.1 Chloroflexaceae bacterium
GTGGCGAGGCGTTCGACGGGGCGGGCAAGCAACCAGCTTGCCGTTTCGCGGCTCAGGTCAACCGCCTGCGCCCAGTGACGCTCCTCGCCAGCAGCAGCCAGATACCGCTCACGGGCCTGGGCCGCGCGCCGGGTCGCGCCAGCGGCGGTCTGCGCTGCTGCGCCGCTCAACTCGCGGACTTGCCGGCTCAAGGCCGCCAGGTCCAGCCCCATCTGCGGCTCCTTTCCGGTGACCTATGCGGCTTCGCCGCGGGCCCACAAAACGAACAGGGGTTTCCTGCGAGAGCTACGCACTGCCGTTCAAGCATAGGACATTTGTTTCGGGTTGTCAATCGTCTGCGCAACCAGGTTTCCCCGCACCCCTGCCATAGGGGGGGGTTTGGGAGGGCTACGCCCTCCCAAAAAACTCACAATGCAACCTTCGAGGAAACTAGCTTTCCCCGCGCCCCAACACCGGTTGGAGAGGTCCGGGGAACCCCGGTTTTTCCGGTTCCGGCGGAACTTTCTACCCCGCTGGCGCGTCTTCTTGTCGTATGCGACGGATACCGGTCGAGCCGGTCCGATGACCGGCTTAGAGGAGCAAGATAATGACATCACGGATCGTCTCGGTTATCCTGGCGATGGCGACGGCACTGGCCCTGACAGCATGCACGGTGGGAACAATGGCAACAAAGGTGACAGAATCTCCCCTTGGCGGCACGAGCTGGTTACTGGAAAGTCTGAACGGCGCGCCGCCGGTTCCTGATACGCAGGTGACCCTGAACTTCGATGCGGACGGCCTGTACGGCACCGACGGGTGCAACCAGTACCGGGGATCGTACCAGGTGAATGGCGACCGCATCACCATCAACGACTCGATCGCCAGCACGATGATGGCCTGCCCAGAGCCGATTATGCAGCAGGCGACGGCCTACTACGAGGCTTTGAAGCAGACGGCTAGTTTCAAGATCGCCGGCCAGCAACTGACGTTGCTGAATGGGAACGGCGAAGTTGTGGCGACCTTCGCCCAGCAGAACCGCGCGCTGAGCGGCACCACCTGGACGGTAACCGGCTACAACAACGGCAAGCAGGCGGTGGTCAGCGTGCTGAACGGTTCGGCGCTCACGCTCATCTTCGGCGCGGATGGCAGATTGAGCGGCTCGGCTGGCTGCAATACCTACATGAGCTCTTTTGAGGTCTCCGACGAGAGCCTGCGCATCGGCCAGATAGCGAGCACGCGGATGCTCTGCAACGAGCCGGCCGGGGTGATGGAGCAAGAGGCGCAGTTCCTGGAGGCGCTGGGCACGGTGGCAACGTACCGTATCGATGGCGAACGGCTCGAACTGCGCACCAGCGACGGCGCCCTGGCAGTGACGGCCACGCGCGGCGCCCCTGCCGCCCAGACGCCTGGTGGCAACCGCGGGTAAGTCACGGGCGACAAGCCGGAGGACAGGCGGGCAAGGCCCTGCGAAACTCTCCTGAAGGGGTATGGGGAAACCGGGTTGCCCCACACCCCTTCTTTCGTGACCACCCCTCCCGTTACCTCAGCCCCAACCGCTCGCGGGCCAGGCGCCGCAGGCGCCGCAGGCGCCAGGCGAGTTTGGCCCGCAGGTCCGGGTCGAACAACAGGCGCTGGGTGCGGGCGTCCGAGCGTTCATCGGGCGTCAGGGCGGGCGGATGGCGCAGGGGGAACGCCAGTTCGCCGGCCGGCAGATTGGCGGTGGGGCTATCGGGATTGGAGGTGTGGGTCGAGTCCGGCCCAAAGCCGATGTTCTCGACCAGATTGACCGCCGGGAGGGCCGTCAGCCCCTGATGGCGCCAGCAACTGTACGTCCAGCGGTAGGCCCACGAATCGACCTGTCGGGCATAGACGGCGTCGAAGATGCCCCGCCAGTGGCGCGCGGCGCGCCGGTCGGGAAAGATGTCCAGGAGCCAGCCCGTCTCGCGCAGGCGCGGCCAGTCGGCCATGGCTCCATCGTAGAGGCGCCAGGCGCGTCGCCAGGTGGCCCAGCCAGAGCAATGGGGGAAGCGAGAGAAGGCGTAGCTGGCGTCAACGCTCATGGGCGTGAAACGGTCGCCGGAGATGGCCATGACCCGCGGCTCGCTGGCATAGTGTTCCAGCAGTTCGGCGCAGAAGCGAAAGAAACTGTCGCCGGGCAGGCAATCGTCCTCCAGAATGATGGCCCGGTCCACGCTGGCGAAGACGGCGTCGAGCGCCGTCTCGAAGCGCGCGGGCAGGCCCAGGTTGCGCGCGGCATACTCGCGGGTCACCTCGCAGGGCCAGTCCACATGTTCCACAACGGCGCGGGCGGCGGCGCAGGCGGCGGCCTCGCCGGGGCGGTCGGGGCGCGGGCCATCGGCGATCAGGAAGAGCCGCCGGGGGCGGGCGCGGGCAATGGCAGCGAAGACCCGCGCCGTCAGAGCCGGACGGCGGAAGAGGATCAGCACCACGGGAACATCGAGCGAGGTCGAAGGGGGCATGGTGGGCGCTTCGTCGTCCATCCGGCAGGTTCTTCGATGGGAGGGGTGTGGGGAAACCAGGTTTCCCCACACCCCTTCGCAGAGGGGAGGGTGTCGCACCGCCTGGCAGGCGCGCTTCAAAACATTATAGCGTACCTCGTTCCCACAGGTGACCGTGCTATAATCTCCCTGTTCCGCGAGGATTAGAGCGAACAAACGACCCTGGCCGAACTGCCGTCATCCAAAGGCGATGCCTATGTCATCACGACTGAGTGACCGGCTGAATAGCGCCCGGCGTGAGCGTTTTACCGGTCGCGCGGAGGAGTTGGCATTGTTTGAGCGCGCCCTGGGTGCGGCCGAGTTGCCGTTCTGGGTGCTCTACGTCCACGGGCCGGGTGGCGTGGGCAAGACGACGCTGCTGGCGCGGTTCGCGCAGTTGGCCGACCATGCCGGCGCGCGGGCAGTGATGGTTGATTGCCGGAACCTGGAGGCGACCCCCGAGAGCTTTCTGGCGGGGATGCGTCTGGCCCTTGGCCTCGACCCGGCGACGGCGCCTGCCGAGGCGCTGGCCGGGTACGCGGGGCGCAGTGTGCTCCTGGTTGACACCTTCGATCTGCTGGCGCCCCTGGAGGGCTGGTTGCGCGACGTATTTCTGCCCGATTTGAGCGACCGCGTGCTGGTGGTGCTGGCGAGCCGCCATCCCCCCGCATCGCCCTGGCGCGCCGATCCGGGCTGGCAGCAGGTGCTCAAGACAGTGGCCCTGCGCAACCTGAGCCCCGACGAGGGGCGCGCCTACCTCACGCGCCGCCAGGTGCCGGAGCCTGATGTGCCCGCCATTCTGAGCTTTACGCACAGCTACCCGCTGGCCCTGTCCCTGGTCGCCGATCTGTACGAACAGCGCCAGGGCTACCACTTCGTGCCCGCCGAGGCGCACGACGTGGTCGCGGCGCTGCTCGAGCGCTTCTTGCAGCGCGTGCCGGGGCCGGCGCACCGCGCGGCGCTTGAGGTGTGCGCGCTGGCGCGGGTCACCACCGAGTCGTTCCTGGCGGAGATCCTGGCCGTACCCGATGCCCACGATTTGTTTGAGTGGCTCCGCGGCCTGACCTTCGTCCAGTCGCGGCCCGGGGGGCTGTTTCCCCACGATGTCGCTCGCGAGACGCTGGTGGCCGATCTGCGCTCGCGCAACCCGCAGTGGTACGCCGAGTTGCACCGCCGCGCCCGTGTGCACTACGCGCGGCGCCTGCACGAGACGCAGGGGGTCGAACAGCAACTGGTGTTGTTCGATTTTGTGTACCTGCACCGCGAGAACCCGGCGGTGCGCCCCTTCTTCGAGTGGCAGGCCAGCGGGCGGGCGCTGCCGGATCGCCTGCACCCGGAGGACGCGGCGCATCTGGCGGCAATGGTCGCGCGGCACGAAGGCCCCGAGTCGGCCCGACTGGCGCGCCACTGGCTGGCGCGCCAGCCGGAGAACGTGGTGGTGTTCCGCGATCTTGAGGGCCAGCCGGCGGGTTTTTTGACCCTGCTGGCCCTGGAGCGGGCCACCAGCGAGGATCTGGCGGTTGATCCGGCCATCGGCAGGGCGTGGGAGCATCTGGCGCGGTACGCCCCGTTGCGCGCGGGCGAAAGCGCCACCTATTTCCGCTTCTGGCTGGCCGCCGAGACCTACCAGGCCGTTTCGCCAACCCAGAGCCTGATCTTCATCACCATGGTCCGCCATTACTTCACGCCCGGTCTGGCCTACACCTTCTACGCCTGCGCCGACCCGGACTTCTGGCTGCCGGTCTTCAGTTATGCCGAACTGGAGCGCCGCCCGGAGTTGGATTTCGAGGTGGGCGCGGCCTCATTTGGCGTCTACGCGCACGACTGGCGGGCCATGCCGCCGCTGCCCTGGCTGGAGTTGCTGGGGCAGCGCGAACTGGCCGCCGCGCCGGAGATGGTCAGGCCGCCGGTGGTCGAACGTCTGGTGGTGTTGAGCCAGGAGGAGTTCGTTGAGGCGGTCGAGGCGGCCCTGCGCAACTACGCGCGCCCCGACGGGCTGCGCGGCAGTCCGCTGCTCCGCTCGCGCGTCGTCACCGGGCGCGCGGGCGCCGAGGCAGCCGAGGGGGCGCGCATCGCCGCGCTGCGCGACCTGCTCAAAGAGGCGGCCGAGCAGTTGCGCCAGGCGCCCAAAGAGAACAAGTTCTATCGCGCGGTGCATCATACCTGGTTCCAGCCCGCGGCGACCCAGGAGCAGGCCGCCGAGTTGCTCGATGTGCCGTTGAGTTCCTACCGTCGGCATCTCCGATCCGGCGCGGCGCGCATTGCCGAGATCCTCTGGCACGGCGAGGTCGGCGGCGTGGAGTAGGGCCGAAGCACTGGCTGCGCCAGTGCTTCGGCCCGATGGGGCGGGGATCGACCCATCACATCTATCAAAAAATGGTCAATTTTTGAGCGCCGCATGGTCTGGTGCTCACGGTACCCCCACGGTATCTTCAATGGCAGTGAGGTTGTGGGTGGGCTGCGCCCTCCGACGAACTTCTCGGAGAAAGGCGGGGATCCCGGAGTTCCGCGTGAGCTCGCCCAAGGGGAGGGTTTGGGAGGGCTACGCCCTCCCACGAACTTCTCGTAGGAAAGCGAGGAACCCCGGAGTTCCGCATGACCCCGCCCAGGGGAAGGGTGTGGGAGGGCTGCGCCCTCCCACGAACTCCTCAGCGAAAAGGTGGGGACCCTGGCGGCAGGGCAGCAGGTTCTAATCACTAGAGAGCGGTACGATGCGCGAGCATACGTTGATGGTCATTGAACAACTGGTGGCGGCGTGGAACTCGCACGACCCGGCGCGGGTGGCCGAATGGTACACCGAAGATTGCTACGGGCTGGATGTGGCCATTGCCCGGCCGCAGATCGGCCGTCCGGGTATTCAGGGCATGTTCGAGGCCTATTATCAGGCGTTTCCCGACCTGGAGATCCGTCCTGACGATATCGTTGTGGACGGCGAACGGGTGGCCCTCTTCTGGACCGCCTATGCCACCCATAGCGGACCGATCCTCAACATTCCCCCCAGCGGGCGCCGGGTCGTCGCTCGCGGCGTTAACCGCCTGGTGCTGCGCGACGGCAAGGTCCACGAAACGTTGACGATCTGGGACGTCGCCGGGATGCTGCGCGGACTTGGCCTGTTGCCGGATCTTTAGAGCACTGGCCGGAACTTGATCCCCCTGAGTCCCCTGCGTCGTGTGGCTCGCCGCGCGCGCGCCGCCAGTGTTGCGAGTCAATCGTTTCGAGAAACGCTATAGCTCTACGTTGTCACCTGCCGCGGCTTCCGCTGCGAGGAGGTTCGGAGGGGCTGCACCCTTCCGCGCTTTCCCCTTCCTGGTGCGGCGCGGCGAAGCCGCGTCGCACCAGGAAGGGAAGAATCTTCGGGGGCCGCAGGCCCCGCAACTCCCGCCAGGGGCAAAGTGACACTGTAGCGATAGGCGCACCCTGAACCAGCAATGAGCGCAAAGTGAGCCCCTTTCGGGCTGGAAGGTGACCACCGCCGCGCGGCATACTGCGCCCGTCAGTTAGTGATGGCGACGCAACGCGCCGCGCGAGAGGAGGTTCACCGATGACCAGCCCCGATGTCGAGTTCACCGTGCGCAGCTACTTCAGCCTGATGGACCGTGGGCACCTGTCCTTCCTCGGCCATCTCACCGCCCCCGACTACCAGCTCCACTTCGCCGATGGGCCCGAACCCTTCGACCTGGAGGGGGCGATCAATCTGATCGCCGGCTTCCAGGCGGCCTTTCCCGATCTCAGCCACGACATTCGCCAGATCGGCGAGACCGACGGCGCCGTCGAGGTGCTGATCACCGCGCGCGGCACCCAGCGCGGCCCCTTCCAGGGTGTGCCGCCCAGCGGCCGCGCCATCGAGACGCCGACCCGACACCGCTTCCACTTCGTGGATGGCAAGATTGCGGAGCACTGGATTGCGGTGGATATGGCCGACATTATGCGGCAGATCAGTGCCGGGCCGGCCACGCCGGAAGCGAATAAGGCCCTCGCCCTGCGGCTCTACGAGGAGGTGATCAACCAGGAGGACAAAGCGGTGATTGACGCCATCTTCGCCTCCGATGTCATCCTCCACGATCCGCTCACCGGCATGCATCGGGGCGTTGAAGCCTTCAAGGGTCTGCTGGGCATGTTCGATGCCGCCTTTCCGCACCACCGCGCAGCGGTTGAGGCCGTGCTCGCGGAGGGCGACTACGTCGCCGTGCTCCACACCCATTACGGCGCCCACAACGGCCCGTTCATGGGCATGGCCCCCACCGGCAAGGCGGTGGAGATCGGCGGGATCGAGTTGTTCCGCATCGGTAACGGCCGGATTGTCGAGTTCTGGCGCAAGGACGACGACGTGAGCCTGCTGATGCAACTCGGCGCCCTGCCCACGACGCAGGCGGCCTGATGCAGGGAGAGCTCCGATGGCAAACTACAGCTTCACGACCATCTGGCACATCGCCGCGCCGGTCGCGCCCATCTGGGCGGCGATCACCGAGGTGGAACGCTGGCCGCAGTGGTGGCGCGGGGTCGAGGCGGTGGTTCGATTGCGCGATGGCGACCGCCAGGGGGTCGGGGCGATCCACCGCTACACCTGGAAGAGCAAACTGCCCTATCGCCTCAGCTTCACGATGGAGACGACGCGCGTCGAACCGCTCCGGCGCATCGAGGGCCACGCCCAGGGCGAACTGCAGGGCACGGGCCGCTGGGCGTTCACCGAGACCGCTCAGGGAACCACGGTGCGCTACGACTGGAACGTAAGCACGACGAAAGCCTGGATGAACCTGGTAACACCGCTGGCGCGCCCGCTCTTCGTCTGGAACCACGATGCGGTGATGGCCTGGGGCCACGAGGGGCTGCTTAAACTCCTGGCTGCCGCTCCGGCGCCAGCCAGTGGCGAGTAGCGCGCCGCAAGTAAGGCCGAAGCATTGGCTATGCCAATGCTTCGGCCCAACCTGGACGCAGTAGTGGCGTGTCATCCTGAAGATGATGTGCGGCGCTCCTGATGCGGACGGAGCCCGCAGGGGACGCAGGATGCGAGGGATACAGCACGCGGGGAACGCAGCACGTTGCGGACGCAGCACGCTGGGGACGCAGCACGCTCGGGACGCAGCCCGCGGGGGACGGAGCCCGCCGCGGACGGAGCCCGCGGGGGAGGCAGCCCGCGGGGGACGGAGCATGTTGCGGACGCAGCACGCTGCGTCCGTACGTAGCAAAGATGATGTGCGGCGCTCCTGGTGCGGACAGAGCCTGCCGGGGACGGAGCCCGCTGGAGACGCAGCCCGCGGGGGACGGAGCCCGCCGCGGACGGAGCCCGCGGGGGAGGCAGCCCACGGGGGACGGAGCATGTTGCGGACGCAGCACGCTGCGTCCGTACGTAGTAAAAAGGAGCGATCTGAATGGATACCTCATCGACCGGTCACGCCCTGGTGCTCGGGGCCAGTATGGCCGGCCTGTTGACCGCGCGAGTGCTCAGCAAGCACTTCGACCACGTGACGATCGTTGAGCGCGACCCCGTGCCCGACCAGCCCGAGGCGCGCAAGGGTCAGCCGCAGACGCGGCACCTCCACGGCCTGCTGGCCAGCGGCCTCGAGATTATGACCCGCTACTATCCTGACCTGCCGGAGGCGCTGGCCGCCGGCGGCGCCCTGGTCAGCGATATGACCGCCAATATGTGCTGGTACACGTACGGCGGTTATCGCCGGCGCTTCACCATGGGCCGCGAGGCCGCGCTGATGAGCCGGCCCTTCCTGGAGCACCTGATCCGCCAGCGCACGCTGGCACGCAATAACGTGACGCTGCTGGAACACTGCGCGACCCGCGGGCTGGTGACCGGCGATGATCGCCGGCGGGTCACCGGCGCGCGCGTCGAGCATCGCGGCGCGCAGCCTATGGAGGCGACGCTGGATGCCGACCTGGTCGTGGACTGCACCGGCCGCGGCTCGCAGACCCCGCAGTGGCTCTTCGCCCTCGGCTATCCGGCGCCGGCCCAGAGCGAGGTAAAGGTCAACGTCGGCTACGCCACCCGTCTCTACCGGCGTGATCCGGACGACCCGCGCGGCCAGGACTGGCTGCTCTACACCCCCGAAGCGCCCGGGGAGAGCCGCTTTGGGGGCATGTTCCCCATCGAAGGCGGGCGCTGGATCGTTTCGCTGGGAGGGTGGGCCGGCGACCACGCCCCGACCGACGAGCAGGGCTTTCTCGAGTACGCCCGCGGCCTGCCCATGCCGGAGATCTACGCGCTGATCAGCCGGGCCGAGCCGTTGAGCGACATCATCCCTCACAAGTTTCCTTCCAGCCTGCGGCGCCACTACGAGCGGCTCACGCGCTTCCCGGAGGGCTACCTGGTGCTCGGCGACGCCGTGTGCAGCTTCAACCCCACCTACGGCCAGGGTATGACCTCGGCGGCGATGCAGGTCGCCGCGCTCGATGAGTTGCTGACGCTGCGCGCGGGCCGGCTGGACGGCCTGGCCCCCGTCTTTTTCAAGCAGGCCGCGCAGGTGATAGACACGCCCTGGCAACTGGCGGTGGGCGAGGACTTCCGCTTCCCGGACACCACCGGCCCGAAGCCTCCCGGCGTGGATCTGCTCAACCGCTATGTGGCTGCGGTGCATCGGGCCACGCTGGTGGACCCCGTGGTAGGCGCGGCCTTCATCCAGGTGATGAACCTGCTGGCGCCGCCGAGCAGCCTGCTCACACCCGGCATGCTGCTGCGCGTCTGGCGGGCCAACCGGCAACGTTCACGCCTGCTGATGCGTGAAGCGGAACTGGCGGCCTGATCGCCGCGGTGCCGGCGTGGCGCGATGCCATCGGCACGTAGCTACGCGGCGGCCTCCCGGCGGGAGGTGAGGTATGCGGAGAGGCTTCGCCTCTCTGGCCCCTCCACCGGTGGCTATGAATGATGTCTTACGCGGTTGGTCGTTGAAGAGGGTTTCTGGGAGGGCGAAGCCCTCCCCGCCCCCCCATCAAGAACTTAAGGAGAAACAGGATATGCAGAACGCTCATCGCACCGCAGCCGGCCAGGGAGAGCACCTGCTCGTGGTCAGCGACGTGGTCACCATCAAAGCGTCTGGCGAGGAGACATCCGGAGCGCAACTGGTCGTTGAGGTTCACGTGCCGCCGGGGGGCGGACCGCCCATGCTCCACCGCCACCAACCCGCGGAGACGTTCTACGTCCTTGAGGGCGAGTTTGAGGTCAGCACCGTCGATGCCGATAACCGGTTGAGCGCGGTGAGGATCGGTCCGGGAGACACCCTTTCGGTTCCGGCGATGGTCTGGCACACCTACAAGAACGTCGGGGCCATGCCGGGAAGGTTCATCGCTGTTCTGAGTCCGGCCGGGATGGAGCACTTCTTCCGCGAGCTCGGCATGCCGCTCGACGATCCCCACAACCCGCCCGTGCCGGCCGGCCCGCCCTCGGACGAACAGCGCCAGCAGATGATGGCGATCATCGCCAGGCACATGGAGATCCTGCCGCCTGAGGCGATCGTCCGCTAGAAGGGGGGCGCGGGGAAACGTGGTTTCCCCGCGCCCGGCAAAAGCGTCAAGCGACCCTTACTCCGCGTCAAACACCTCGTCCACGCTCACCGTAAACCCTTCGAGCAGCCTGGATGTGGCGCGGTCTCCGCGACGAAAAACGCCGTGCTCCGTGTACGCCTCACCCTCAAGTACGAGTACCGTGATGGTGTGGTCAAGCGGGTTGACAATCCAGTACTCAGGGATGCCAGCGCTGGCATAGTCCGCTCGCTTGACCCTGGTATCACCCTCCGGGTCGTCCTCGCTAACGATTTCGACAACCAGATCGGCGCCAAGCCAGAAGCGATGCTGGCGCCGCGGGTCGCGCGCATCGCGAACCAGCAGAATTTCAGGCTCGCGATACATCCCTTCGCGCACGCGCATCCGCAAAGGCGCAAACCGAACCTTGCCGCCGAGTTGCTCAATGAAGGTTTTGAGCGCGAGAAACAGCCATTCAAGAATGGCCTGATGCTTATCGGTCGGCATTGGCAGGACCTCGATGTGGCCGTTGGTGTACTCCAGCAGACGATTGGTCTGGTTGCCCAGCAACAGGTACTGTTCTTCGGTCCAATGTCCCTGGAGGGGATCGAGGCTCAACACAAATTCATCGCCCTCTTCCCAGCGCATCCGAAGTCTGGCCTGACGTGCATCAACTGCCATGGCCCCTGACCTTCCCCGTGAGCTACTTCTGGGCACAGTATAGTCCGAACACCCCTGGTCTCGCAATGCGGTTGCGATTGCGCCTCTACATATCAGATAACAACCTGCCCTTTCTCTTCCCCCAGGGATCAGATGTTCCCCCTGCCGGGCGATACGGCGTGCTACACTGGTACGAGGGCCAGATTCGCAGGGGAGGGCGCGATGATGCGGCGCTGGGTGATTCTGCTCAGTCTGGTGCTCGTGACCACGCTCCACGTCGCGGGCGGGTGCAGTCTGCGTGTTGTTTCCTCCCCCCCCACCCGCTCGCTGCGCAGATCGACGCCTACCTCCAGGAACTCAGCGACGCCGGGACGTTCAGTGGCGCGGTGCTGGTGGCCCGCGACGGCGCGCCGATCCTCCGCAAGGGCTACGGCATGGCCAGCATCGAGTACGGCGTGCCCAATACCCCGGAGACGCGTTTCCGCATCTCCTCGCTCACCAAGGCCTTCACCGCCATGGCCGCGGGCTACAGCACCCTCAGCGCGCGGGCCGCGTACTGCGACCCGGGGCCGCTCTTCGGTATGGGCGACCTCTACTCGACAGTGGACGACCTGTGGCGCTGGGACCAGGCGCTCTCTGGCGCGGGGCCGTTCCCGGGGCCACTGCTCAGTTCGATGTTCCACGCCTACACCTACTCGGCACCGATCAACGCCGCCTACGGCTACGGCTGGTACATGCGCCGCTGCGACGGCCTGATGCACTACTGGCACACCGGCTCGACGCCGGGCTACCGCTCGTACATGCTGCGCGTGCCCGAGGCCGGGTACACGCTGATCATCCTGGGCAACCTGGAGACGACGCCCCTGTTCGACATGGCCGACGCAATTACCGCGCTGGCGCTGGCGCCTCGGAGCATTTCTCAGCCAGGTTGACGCAAAGGCGCAACCTGTTCGCGGTATTGATGCTAAACAGCAACCGTGCGTAGGGACGCAGGGGGCTGCGTCCTTAGGACGTTGCGTCCCTCCGGGCACGTCTGATACTCCGGGCTTCACAACCTGAAGAGGACTGCAATAGAGAGATCATCACTTTTGCGATTGATGCGTCCTTAACGCCTTGTGTGGGACAAAGCAGGCTAACGGCAGGGTTCAGCCGCGCGGCGCAACGCTCAAGTAAAGACACCATC
>JAOACN010000471.1 GCA_026417815.1 Chloroflexaceae bacterium
TCCCCAGGCAGCCGAGCCACGCTACTATATGGGCCTGATGCATCAGAGCCACGGCGCGCACGAACTGGCCCAACGCTGCTTTGCCGAGGCCCTGCGGGTTGAACCAACCTTCGTCTCGCCTGACCCGGAGCCGGGTGAAAACGTACTGGTCACCCGGAGCGAGGAAGAGGTCGCACAGTGGTACTACCGGCTGAGCCATGCGCTGAAACAGCAGCACTATGAAGAGGAGGCCGAGCGGATCTACCGGGCGCTGCTGCAGTGGCGCCCCCAGGAGTACCTGGCGCACTATCTGCTTGGCAACCTGCTGGCCCGCCAGCAACGCTGGGATGAGGCGCTGGACGAGTACCGGCAAGTTCCGCCCCAGCACAGCCACTACGTTGACGCGCGGTTGCGTATGAGCGCAGTGCTGCGGCTACGCAAACAACCCCGCGAGGCCTATGACCTGCTCTTTGCATGCGCGCGGCTCTATCCGAACCATGGGCGGCTCTTCTTGAGCATGGGCAAGCTGCTCTACGACATGGGCATGAACGGGCAGGCCATGCGCGCCTTCGAGCGCGCGGTGGAACTCCTGCCCAACGATCCGCAAGCGCACTACCTGCTCGGCTTTGTCTATACCATTCTCGGACGGGAACAGTGGGCGCTGGCAGCCTGGCGCAAGGCCGTGGAACTGGCCCCCGACGCCCATTCCCTGCGTTACGATCTGGGCTACATGTACGTGCGGAGGGGAATGTACAAACTCGCGGTGACCGAGTTTAAGCACGTGCTCAAGCAGTGGCCAGATGACATTGAGACCACCTTCATGCTCGGGTTGTGTTACCGGGAGATACTCGAGCCAGCCAGGGCCATTCCACTGTTCGAGAAGGTGCTGCGCCGGAACCCACGCCATGTTCAGGCCCTGTACTACCTGGGGGCGTGCTACCTGCAGATCGGCAACACGCCGCTGGGCAAGGCGTATCTGCGGCGCTACGATCATCTGGTGCGGCAGATGCCGGTCGTTGCCCGTCCTGCGGTTCGAGGCCGCCGGGCGCCGGAAAGCCCGACCAGCATCGCGCATCAACCCGTTGGCAGCGGGGCGCGTGGATCCTCGGCCAACGGGATGCATTGACCTCTGCCCTTCCCTGTTACGTTCTGGTGACAGTTCGCGCGTACAATGAGCCTCGGACGGACGTCCGTACACTACGGAACGAGGTCGAACATGGAGCGTGTAGAGCTCAACATCCCTTCGAACCCTATCTTTGAACGCGTGGTGCGCGCCAGCGCGGCAGAAGTAGGCAACGCCATCGGGTTTTCGGAGGAGCGCGTTGAGGATCTGAAACTGGCCATCAGCGAGGCGGTAAACAATGCCATTGACCACGGGAATCGGCGTGAGGCGGGCAAACTGGTGGCCGTGGTCTTCGAAATCGACGGCGAGAAGCTGGAAATCCGGATCAGCGATCAGGGAAGCGGCCTCGAGCGCTTCGACCCCTCGCGGCGGGTAGTTGACGAGCAGAGTCTTGAGAGCGGCCACTTGCGTGGCTTTGGCATGTATCTGATCAGCGAGCTTGTGGATCACCTGGAAGTGAGCACATCGCACCGAGGTACGGTGCTCACCCTGCGGCTCTATCGGAGGGAGGAGCGATGAGCGACATCATCCTGCGGGAGGAGTTCGGCGACGTCGCCATCCTGCACATCATCAGCACCAGCGTCGACGCGATCTCCGCCGCGGCAATCGCCGCGGAATGCCAGGAGATGCGCCCGGTAACCGTGCTCGATTTCAGTGAAGTTTCGTTCATTAACTCAGCGGGTATCTCGGCCCTGCTCAAGTTTGTCGTAACGGCGCGGAAGTCCGGTTTCAAGCTCTTCGCTATGAACGTGAGTCCGCACCACCAGAAAATCTTCAAAATGGTGGAGATGTCCCGCTTTATGCCTATGATCGAGGCCCACGATCTGGCAGCGTACCGCTAGAAAGCATGGTCTGGCTACCCGGTCTCGTGCATATCCGTTCGGAGGAGGCGCGGAGGGCTGTGCCCGCCGCGCTCCGCTGGTTCCGCCCGCGGCAGCAGACGCGGCCTGGATGCCCCGGGGCGCGCGCTGGCCGCTGGTGGAACAGGGCGTTGCTCTCCACAATCCTCCTGGACGATACGCCGGCGCAGGTCTCAGCGGGGGAACGCGCCGTCGTGAGGACCTCACGGGCCAACCAGCCCTGTGAGGTCTTTCCGCTCCCCCTTCCCAGTATGGTATAGTAAGCAACACGGCGCAGTCGCCCGTTGGCGCAGCGAACGTTTGCGAGAAGCGGGCGTTGCTCCGTTGATATTCGGTGAAACTTGAGCAAAGCGAGGCCAGCGTGTCGCCAACGGTGATGATTGTAGAGGACGACCCTTCGACCAGGCGCCTCTACCGGTTTCTGCTCGCCAACAGCGGTTATACCGTTGTTGAGGCTGAAGATGGCATCGCCGCTCTCGAGCAACTCCAGAAGACCGCGGTGGATGTGATCATCACCGACATGAACATGCCGCGAATGGGGGGGATGGAACTGGTGCGGGCGTTGCGCCAGAACCGCTCCGACATCTATGTGATCATGGTCACCGCGTTTGGCACACCCGATACGGAGAAGAATGCCTACCGCGCCGGGGTCAACGAGTACCTGACCAAGCCCTTTGAGTTTGAGGAGCTTGAACGCCGCGTGAAGGAGTTTTTTGCCCGCCGTGCGGGCGCCTAGACGGGTTGCGCTGCGGGGCATTTTGAGTTGCGGTGTGGGGAAGGCGCGGAGGGCGTAGCCCTCCGCGCCTCGTTTCTTCTGCCGACGGCAGACGTGTTCCGGGTTCGACAGGGCGCGCGTCCGTCGCGGGCAGAAACGATTGGTGACGAAACTGTCATCGCCCCCGCCCTCCGTGTAGTCCAAACGACAACTGCCCCTACTATGCTGTGTGTTATAAGCGCGCATGGACAATGACCGGTTGGGTCGTGCCCGCGCCATTGAAGCGTTTCGCGCACGCGCCGCTGCCCCTGGCGACCTGGTCGAGGAGAGATGCATGGCTGATGGGTTGCTGTCGTCGGATGCCGTTGTCGCGCAGCCGCGCCTGCTGGTAGTTGAAGACGATGCCCACATTCGCACGTTCTGCCAGCGGTTGCTCCGCAATACCTGTATTGTTGAGACCGCCGAGCACGGCGGGCAGGCGGTCGAGTTGCTTCAGGGGCAGCCCTACGACCTGGCGCTGGTCGATCTCGAGATGCCGGTGATGGACGGTATCGCGTTACTCGAGCACATCCGTCAGTGCCACGCTGAGACTGACGTGGTGGTGTTCACCGCTTATGCCAGCGTCGACTCAGCACGTCAGGCCTTGAAGCTCGGGGCGCTCGATTACCTCTCAAAACCAGTTGAGGCGGAGAACCTGGAGCGCACCGTGCGCTCGGCGCTGGAACTGCGGCGTGTGCGGCAGGAAAAGGAACGCCTGTCCGATCTGGTCTTCATGTACCAGTTTAGCCAGTTGATTGCCAGCTCGCTGGATGTCGAGACCCAGGCCGCCCAGATCGTCGAGTTTCTGTGGCAGCGCTTCCTGCCTGAGTCGCTCGCCCTCTCGCTGCTCTGCCCTGACGCGCGGACCTTGCGCCTGCTGGCGGCCCGTTCGAGTTGGGCTGAGGAAGCGCGGGAGCGAGAACTGGCCCTTGACGCCGGCTGCGATGCCGCGGCTCTGCAAGCGGCCCATCTGCAGGTGAGCGGGTACGGCAAGAGCGAGCCTGACGATCGTTTCGCGGGAGTAGTATTGCGGAGCCACGATCGCCCGGTAGGGTTCCTGCATCTGACCCGGCGTCCCGAGCAGCCGCCCTTCGATGCCGCTGAGCGCCGCCTGCTGGGGATCTTCGCCGGACAGGTGGCGGCTTCATTGGACAACGCGCGGCTGTACCAGGCGCTCAGGGATCAGAACTGGCAGACCATCGCGGCCCTGGCCGAAGCCATCGAGGCTCGCGACGCGCATACCTTCGGCCACTCGCGGCAGGTGACGCGCTACGCGGTGCGTCTGGCCGAGGAAGTAGGCCTGGCCGCCGATCGTCTCGAGGTGCTCACTTATGCCGGCCTGCTCCACGACGTGGGAAAGATCGGGATTCGCGACCAGATTTTGCTGAAGCCGGGCCGGCTCGACGATCAGGAGTTCGCGGTGATGCAGCAGCATCCGCACATCGGAGTGCGGATCATCGAGCGGGTGAGTGGCCTGCGAGCGGTGTTGCCGATCATCGAGAGCCACCACGAGCGCTACGATGGCAACGGCTATCCTCAAGGTCTGGCCGGCGAGGACATTCCGCTCGAGGCGCGCATTCTGGCCATTGCCGACGCCTTTGAAGCCATGACCGCCGACCGGGCCTACCGGCCAGCCATGGCCCCCGAGGAAGCGCTGGAGGTGTTGTTGCGCGGTCGCGGGACGGCCTGGGATCCGCATCTGGTTGAGCGCTTCGTCGAGATTTACCGGCGTGAAGGCGCGCGGCTGCGGGTCGAGGGTCTGGTGCGACAGTTGCCGGTATCATCGTTGCCGCAAGAGGCGGTGGGAATAGCGCGTTAAATAACCATGGGGAAACCAGGTTTCCCCATCCCTTTGCCCCCAGGGCGGGCACAGGCTCCCAACCCCTCGCCTGCTAGTGGGGCAACCTGGTTTTCCCACCCCCCTGCTCCCAGGGCGGGCACAGGCTCCCAGCCTCTTGCCTGCTATTGAGGAAACCAGGTTTTCCCATCCTCTGCTCTCAGGAGGGGCACAGCTCCCAGCCTCTTGCCTGCTATTGGGGGACACCAGGTTTCCCCATCCCCCTTCCCGCCGGAGGATCCGGCGAGGCTGTCCCCTGCCATTATTCTCCCATTCACGAACGTGCCGAACGCGTCGCTCAGGCCCCGTTGGGGCTGACAATCGTTGGCGGTTCGCTCTCCTGTTCATCAGGCTCCTCGACCGAAAGGGCGGTCAGGCGGTCGCCGGGGGCGAGATTGACCACAATCACGCCCTGGGTGGCGCGGCCCAGCCGGGGAACATCTTCGGTCGTGGTGCGCATCACCACGCCGCCGGCGGTGACGAAGGTGAGCAACGAGCGGTCGTTGACGATCGCGGCGCCGGCGATCTCGTCGCCTGGCCGCAGGCGCATGGTGATCACGCCACCGGTGGCGCGGCCCTTGGTCGGGTACTCATCGAGGCTGGTCCGCTTCCCGACGCCGCGGGCGGTAACCACAAGCAAATCGTGGCCGGGCCGGGCCAGTTGCATACTGATGACCCGGTCGTTGTCGGCAAGACTGATCCCGTTCACGCCCGTGGCCGGGCGACCCATGGGGCGCACCTCACTCTGGCGGAAGCGGGCGGTCTGCCCTTGAGCGGTGGTCAGCAAGATGTCCTCGTCGCCGTGGCTCACCTGCACCCAGCCGAGGGTATCGCCTTCTTCCAGACCGATGGCAATCAGGCCGTTGGAGCGGACCTGGCTGTACTCGCGAAGGTGGGTGCGCTTGATCTTGCCGCGGTGGGTGGCCATAACCAGATACTCACCGTTGAAATCGGGGACGGCGAGCATGCTGGTCACCTGTTCACCTGGCTCCAGGGAAATCAGGTTCACCAGGGGCAGACCTTTGGCAGTGCGGGAGCTATCGGGCACCTCGTGGGCCTTAAGTTGATAGACCTTCCCCTTATCGGTAAAGAACAGCAAATTATCCAGCGAGCTACAGATGAGCAGGTGGCGCACGATGTCCTGCTCGCGGGTCACCATCCCCTTAACGCCGCGCCCACCGCGGCGCTGGGTGCGATAACCATCGGCAGCCTGGCGCTTGATATAGCCGCGATCGGTGATGGTGATCAGCACGCGCACATCAGGAATGAGATCCTCATCGCTGACCTCGCCGGTCACATCGGGCACAATGCGGGTGCGGCGCTCATCGCCATATTTTTCCTTGAGGTAGCGCATATCCTCTTTGATAAGGTGGAGGACCTTTCTGGGATTGGCGAGGATATCTTCGAGTTCGGCGATGAGTTTGATGACCTCCTGGTACTCATCTTCGATCTTCTTACGCTCCAGGGCGGCCAGGCGGCGGAGTTGCATATCCAGAATGGCCTGGGCCTGGCGCTCGCTGAGATTGAAGATGCGCATCAGGTTATTTCTGGCGCTCTCGGCGCTGCGCGATTCGCGAATGGTGCGAATGACCTCATCGAGATTGTCGAGGGCGATCTTGAGGCCCTCCAGGATATGGGCGCGCTCACGGGCCTTCGTCAGGTCGAACTCGGTGCGCCGGCGGATGACCTCCTGGCGATGGGTGATGTACTCTTGCAGCAGGCGCTTGAGGGTGAGCACCTTCGGCTGACGACCACCCTCGACAAGCGCCAGCATATTGATGCCAAAGGTGGTCTGCATCTGGGTGTGCTTGTAGAGGGCGTTGAGCACCTTTTTTGGCTGGGCGTCCTGCCTGAGCACAATCACCAGGCGCATGCCGCTGCGATCGGACTCATCGCGGACATCGCGAATGCCCTCGATTTTGCGCTCTTTGGCCAGTTCAGCGATACGTTCCTGAAGGCGCGCCTTGTTGACCTGGTAGGGCAGTTCGGTTACGACGATATTGAAGGCGCCCCGGGAGGCCTCCTCGACGTGGGCCCTGGCGCGGAGGGTGATCTGGCCGCGCCCGGTGCTGTAGGCGGCAAGGATGCCCTCGGCGCCGAGGATGCTGGCGGCGGTAGGAAAGTCGGGGCCAGGGATGATCTTGATCAGATCCTCAACCGTCGCCTCAGGGTTATCGATCACGTAGCTGATGGCGTCGCAGAGTTCGCCCAGATTATGGGGGGGGATATTGGTCGCCATACCCACCGCAATGCCCGAGGCGCCATTGAGGAGCAGATTGGGCAGCCGGGCGGGAAGAACCGTCGGCTCCCTGTAGGAACCATCGAAATTATCGCGGAAATCAACCGTATTTCTGTCAATATCAACCAGCAACTCCTCAGCAATCGGCGCGAGGCGCGCCTCGGTATAGCGCATGGCGGCCGGCGGATCGCCGTCAATACTGCCAAAGTTTCCCTGTCCATCAACCAGGGGATAACGCATGCTCCATGGCTGCGCCAGGCGCGCCAGGGCGTCATAGACGGCGCTATCGCCGTGGGGATGCATTTTGCCCAGCACGTCGCCGACGATGCGCGCGCACTTCTTGTAGGCGTCGTTGCTGCGAAAGCCCATGTCCCACATCCCGTAGAGGATGCGCCGCTGGACAGGCTTGAGCCCATCGCGCGCATCGGGGAGGGCGCGCGAGACGATGACGCTCATCGCATAGCTCAGGTAGGCGGTGCGCATCTCGGTGGTGATGTTGACGGGGCGGACGATTCCGATCTCCATGTGGTTCTCCAGCGCGTTGGAATGCTGTAAATGCCATTTGTTATTGTACCCGATCCGGGGGCGCTTGTCGAATGACCTTCTCTTGCCGGAGAGGAAGGCGCCCTTCCCCCGGGATTAGAGGCGGCGTGAACGGGCAGGCGGGGCGCGGGGGCCAGGAAAAACCGCATACACCGGATATTGCTTTGACAGCGTTTATGTTGCGTGGAAAACTATCAACATAAACCGCAAATACATTGCGGTTCATGGTTGTTACTTTCGAACTTGATTCCCCTTCAGCAAGGCCATACGATAGGGTGCGGTTTGCAGCCGCCACAGGCAACCCTGTGCGGGTTCCCCTTAGATCATTAGTCTGGGCTATGTAGAGTTCTCTATCTGCTACACCTTCCTTGAATACATAACCTTCGCCGCATGACATTTCAGAAAACCATTCGAGGAAGGCGCCTGTGGTTATACTCTCCACGCACCTTCTGTTTTCTCCATAGCGGTAGACATTGCTGGTCTGGTCAGAATATGCGCCCGCCCCGGATCGTCTCGGGTGCGGTCCGCGCGCGCATCTCTATGCTCGCTTTCTTCGGCGTGACCGTCGCTAGTTGCCCGCTGCGCGCTGCGCAGCCATGCAAGAAAGGAGATCCCGGGTTCCCTTGAGGTTGGATCGGGCGTACCGTTCATCGTAGCGGTTCGGGCGGATCGCAACGGCCAATGTACCTTTCTGAAGTCGCGCGTTCGTACACGGCTGCTTCGGCAGACAACCACATCGAGACGTACAGGCTGGTTCGTACAAAGGGGGACTACAATGCAGCACCGGAACCGACTCAAGCAAAGGCTGTTCGTATGGACGACGCTTCTCGTGGTCGCGGCTCTGGGGATGATGGCCGTTCCAGGCGCCCCGTTCGGGGCGACCGGTGGCGGTACGAAGGTCGTGCGGGGGCAGGAACTGAGCCAGCTACGGCGGGTCTTTGTACCGCTCATCAAGAGAGAGATCGAGGCGCAGACCGGGGTGGTCAACTCTTCGCAGAGCAATGTTATCAGCACCCCGTCGGGCGTGAGGATGACGGTGCTGGCGGGAACGGTGCCGCAGCAGACAGGCGGCGCCAACGGGACGACGACCTTTTCGGTCGAGTCAGGCGTCACGCCACCGGCGCCATTGCCAGCGGGAGTGCAACTGCTAAGCCCCATCATCAAACTGGGTCCTGAAGGGTTTACCTTCGCCAACACGGTGGCGGTGAACATTCCGCTGCCATCGGCGGCTGACCCCTCGCGCCTGAGGCTGCTGCGCTACGCGCCGGACAGCGGCACGTGGATCCAGTACCCGATGGGTCTTGAGGGCAACTCGGTGAACTTTGCCGGCTATGACCTGGGCTACGTCGCGCTGGTCCTGGCGCCGCAAACGACGGCTAGCGAGGATCCCGCGTCGGCGGGAGCAGGGGCCCCGATGAACAGTAGCGGGAACGAGGCGGATCTCCCGGCAGTTGTTCCTCCGTCTGACGTTCCGCTGCCCACCGATGAGGTTGCCTCGGAGGTGGTGGATGGCGAACCGGTGAAGGAGGCCGAAAAGGCTGCGGATGAGCCAGCGATAGCAGCTTCACCCCAATCAGTACCATCAACGCCGCTGGCGTGGGCTTCAGGGGGCGTGCGCTGGAACCGCACCAGTTGCCCGCATCCCTATGAGCATCTCCAGTGCTGGTACAACTTCTCGATTATCAGCGGCACCTCGACGGACCCTTCACTGCCTGTCCCTTCACTGCCTGTCTTCAACTCGACCTGCACGCAAACAGGCGGAGCGTTGCGGTGCATCGTGATGCGCACCGGAACGGATGCGGGCGGCGCCTGGCCGAGATGCTACCATAGCGTCACGCGTGATGACATCGACCCGGATTTTTATTCTCCCAGCAGCAACTACTGCGTCTTCCCGTTGCCGCGGGGAACGTACCAGTTCTGTGTCGAGGCCTGGGAAGCGCCAATGGTCATTCCTGGGCCGCCGCAGTTGAAACGATGGACGTACTCGCGACCGGCGCGGGCCAACGTAGATCGGCCAATGTACCGGAACGTGCCCACGTTTGACGCGCCATGGATCGGCACGCGCCCGATCGTGCTGGATCCCGGCGGGACGTGGGAGCAGTCGGCGACCTGTCCGAAGCCAGCGCCGACGATCCCGGTGGGCACCGGCGAGATGCAGGCGACGCTCTCCTGGGTCAATACGTCCACACGGGCCACCGATCTGGACCTGCACCTGTATGGTCCTGGCGGGCTGCATATTTATTACGCCAACAAAGGGCCGCAGAACAACCTGCGCCTGGATCGTGACTGGTTGCGAGAGTTGGGCAACGCGACCGAGAACATCTACAGTGTCGGCTCGCCCATCCCCAGCGGAGACTACCGGCTCACGGTGCGTCTCTACAGTGGCGCGCCGACGAGCTATTCCGTGCGCTTCCTTTTCCGTGGTTCGGTACGCAGTTATACGAACTCGATCAGCAGCGGTGAGCAGGAGATCCTGAGGTTCACCGTTCCGTAGTCTCTATGAGACGCAGTGCGCCTGCATCCGGGTGGCTGGAGGCGGTGAACAGGCCACGCTGTTCCAGCCTTAGCCCAGCCCGCGCACGGCGACGGGGCCAAAGTCGAGGAAATCGGCGGAGGTAAGCTGGTAGTAGACGCCGTCAACGCGACCGTTGACGGCGTTTTCGTGATCCTGGCGGCGATGGAGGTGGCCGTAGACGCAGGCGCGCACGCCGGGGGTGGCATTGATGCGCTGGGCGAAGGCGGTGGGCTGCCGGTTCACAAAAGGTGGATAATGGATCATCACGATGATCGGTCTGGCACTCGCCGCAAGCGCAATGGCTTGGGCCAGGGCGCGCTCCAGCATCCCCAGTTCACGCTGGTAGATCCGGTCGTCGGTAGCAGGGGCGTAACCAGGGGTTTCGGGGGTGATCCAGCCCCGGGTGCCGCAGACCACCGCCTCGCCAAGGTCGCAGGCGTCGGCGCCCAGGAGGGTGAGGCTGGGCGGCAGGCGAGCGCGGAGCGGTTTGACGTTCCGGGGGCACCAGTAGTCGTGGTTGCCGCGAATGAGCACCTTGTGACCGGGCAGGGCGTCGAGCCAGCGAAGATCCTCCAGGGCATCGGGGAACTTCATGGCCCAGGAAATGTCACCGGCGACGAGCACGTGGTCGTCGGGGGCAACGCGGGCACGCCAGTTCGCGGCGATGCGCGCCGCGTGGTCCTTCCACTGCGCGCCGAAGATGTCCATCGGCTTCGGCTGGGCATGCGAGAGATGGAGGTCGGAGATGGTCCAGATCATGGCAGGCATTGTAGCATGGCTGTGGAGAGGAACAGAGCCGGCCAGCGGTAGCGCAACCCTCCAGGTTACGGCAGGGCAAAGCAGGTTTCCCCGCGTCCCTGCCCGACGGGACCGGCGGTAGCGCAGCCCTCCGGGTCGAGGCAGGGCACAACGGGTTTCCCCGCGCCTCTGGCCGCGGGGGCGATTGACGGGGAAAACACGACGCGAACCAGAACAGGAGAGCACAATCCATGTTGAGCCAGCAGGAGTGGCGCGAAGCGGCGGAGATACTGCCGTTCCTGGCCGATCCCGCCGCTGAGATCAGCCGGGCCTTTATGGCCCACGCAACGTTAATGCACCTGCCTACGGGAACGACGGTGTTCGAGGAAGGCGATCTGTGCGACAGTTTTGCCATTCTGGCCCGCGGACGAGTGCGGGTCTTCAAGATCGGCGAGACGGGGCGCGAAATTACCCTCTACCGCTTCGCCCGTGGCGAGAGTTGTATTCTTACCGCGAGTTGCATTCTTGGCGACCGGCACTTTCCGGCCATCGCTACAGTCGAGGAGCCTGCAACGGCTTTCGTGGCGCCCTACCAGATCTTTCAAGAATGGATGGAGGTCTTTGCACCCTGGCGCGCCTACGTGTTTCAGTTGCTCTCACAGCGCCTGGCGACCGTAATGGCCGTGGTTGATGAAGTAGCCTTTCGGCGCATGGATACGCGGCTGGCCGAGTTTCTGCTCCGGCAGGCGCCCTCTGGCGGGCCGCTGCACCTTACCCACCAGCAGATTGCGGCTGAACTGGGCACCTCGCGCGAGGTGGTGAGCCGCATCCTGGCCGATTTTGCCGCAGCGGGGCTGGTGCAGGTGGGACGGGGCAGCGTCAGCGTGGAGGATCGCGCCGGTCTGGCCCGCCGCGCCGCTGTGTGACTTTGTCACGGATCATCGGTTGGGGATGGACTATACTTGTGACACAATCCTCCAGGTTATGCTACGCAGGTCCCATCAGGCAGGGGCGTGGGAAAACCCCGTTTCCCCTCGCGCAACCCGGAGGGTTGGGCCGCACAGGTCCCATCAGGCAGGGGCGCGGGGAAACCCGGTTTCCCCATTTTCACCTGAGAAAACAGGAAGCCAGGAACAGGAGCAAAAAGATGCAAACCAATATGGGAACGATCGATCGTGGGGTGCGGGTGGCGCTGGCGATAGTGTTTGCCATCCTGATCTTCACCGGTGTGGTCAACGGCTGGCTGGCAATCGTACTGGGGGTGCTGGCGGTGGTCTTTGTGGGCACGAGCCTGATCGGCTTCTGCCCGCTGTACCTGCCGCTCGGCATCAACACCAGCGGGCGCCCGGCGGGGAAGGGGCGCGTGTAGCAAGCGCGCGGGTCGTCTTTGCTGTGACGCAAGGGCGCGAAGACGCAAAGCACCGGTGAGATTCATTTCGCCGCTTTGCGTCTTCGCGTCTTTGCGTCAACACTTCTGAGCGATGCTCTCCGAAATCAGTCCATTTCCGCCAGCAGTTCCAGCACCACGGCACGGCACTGGAGGCACTCCAGCCTATCCAGCAGCGCCCGCAGTCCGGCTCGGTCGAAGCTGAGCGCCTCATGGGGCAGGGCTGGCGCCTGGGCGGGATCGATCCAGGCGACGACGCCATAGAGCAACTGGTTGGAGAACGAGCTGTTGATCGCCCAGCCCCGCTGATTCAGGGGGCGCAGGGTGGTAATGGCCCCGGCTGGCAGACCCAGTTCGCGGGCCAGGATGGCGGTCGCCGCCGACAGGGGCGTCTGGTCGGCGGGGAGCCGGCCCCCCGGCAGGTCGAGGGTGGCGCGCCCGAGGCCGGGCCGGAACTGGGGACGGGGCAGGAACAGCCGTCCCGCCTGGATCGGGGCAACGATCACCGAATGGACCCGCTCGACGCGCCAGTAGTCGAGCGGGCGTCCCTGGTCATCGCGCCAACGTTCGGCGATCAGGCGCACCCAGGGCGACTCGATGGTGACGATGGTCTCGCCGCGCTCCCAGGCGGGCGCGTCGGCGGAATGGGTGTGTGTGTTCACGGATGCTCCGTATTGGTCTGTAACGTAAGTTTCCTGGCATTTCCCCCCCTCCCAACCTCCCCCCGTTGGGGAGAGGAGTCAGGCTCCCTCCCCCGGCGGGGGAGGGTTGGGGAGGGGGTGAGTGTTTAGCGAAAGACTTACTTTACAGACTGCTGAGTCACACATGCCTTGTCAGGGCCTGGCGCAGCACCGACTCGGGCTGAGCGCCCACCAGGCGCTCGACGACCTGGCCGCGCTTGAAGATGTAGAGCGCCGGAATGCCGCTGATACCGAAGCGTTGCGCGGTGTAGGGG
>JAOACN010000484.1 GCA_026417815.1 Chloroflexaceae bacterium
TCATTATAGCATGCAACTGAGGTGAAAATAGGCGGGTAGCCGCAGCGCGCTGCGGCCGTACGGTACGGGGGCCGGTTCCCGATGCAGGGCTGCTGCACCCTCCGCCGGAGGCGGAGGGTTGGGGCGGCGTAGCCACCCCACGGGTCACTGGTCGGTGGTGTTGGCGGCGCAACCGCCAACACCACCGACCAGCCGGGGTCCGGGGCTTGCCTCAAGGAGGATGCAACAGCCCCGGGTTCTCGATGTCCCCGCCCGCCGGGGCGTCAGGCGGCTCAGCGCGCGGCGAGGAGGGCCAGGGCGAAAGCCTGCTCCAGGGGCCAGCGTTCTGGCGTGGTGAGGTAGATCGCCACCACCGCGCCATCGGGGGCGCGGCGCAGGACGCCAGCGCGGGGCGCGCCGCTCGGGCTGGCGCCGGTGACGGGTTGCAGGGTCGAGCCATCGGGGAGCGGCAACGGATCGCCCAGGCGGGCGCCGGGCGCCAGGAGTTCAGGGAACAGGGCGGTCAGTTCGCCGGGAGGGCCGCCGGCCCGCAACCGGGCAGCCATACGCTCTCCCCGGGGGCCATCGGCGATCAGATAATCCGCGGCCACGGCGCGCGTCGTCCAGCCCGCGGGCGCGGCCAGGCTAACGGCTGCTTCGCCTCGCGCCAGCACCGGTGGCGGGGGCAACCAGAGCACGGGCGATCCGAAGTCTACATTTGTCGCCAACCGCGCCTCGGGATCGCTTCCCGGGCGCCAGCGCCAGATTTCGCCGCGGCGATTGTCCGCGAACTGTGGCTCGTTGTCGCTCAACCCCGGCGACCATCCCTCGGGCAGAATGATCGCCAGCGCCGTGCCATCGGGCGCCCAGGCCGCCGCCGTGGCCCACCGCTGGCTGCCCACTTCTGTCGCGAACATCGTCACCGTTGCGAAGGGCAGTTCCATCACCTTTTCGCCGCCGAGGCGCAACGCGCTTGTGGACCAGACATCGTACCCCGTAAAGCCGCGCGCGTCACTGTAGTTGTACTCGGTAACCGTCAGGCGCGTCCCATCAGGAGCGTAGCGAGGCGGCGCCGCCCAACCCGCGCCGAGCGCCACGGGACGAGGCCGCCGCTGGTAGGAACTGGTCGTTTCGGTCAGATTGATGTCCACCAGCGCATGGTAACCCACGAAGCGCTGGTAGGCCACCTGCCCCCCATCGGGCGACCAGTTCGGGGCATAGACCACTAACCCGTCGGTCTCCCCGGTTCCACCGGCGCGGGCCGCGTCCCACCCATGCGCTCCCTGCCGGTTGATGAGCCGGATGCTGTTGACCGCGCCGAGAAAGTCGAGCCCGGGCGCGGGCGCGGTTGGCGGCGTGACAAAGGCGATCCGGCGGCCATCGGGCGCGAAGACCGGCTCGCATCCCCGTCCCAGGGTGCGCTCCTCGCCTCGGGGCAGATCGAGGCGGCGCACCTCGGCGGTGGAGCACCAGGTGCTCCACGTCTCCCACTCGGGGAGTTCGGGAGGCAATGTTGGCGCCGCGGTGTACACCAGCGAGGTGCCATCGGGGGCCCAGCTCAACCCGCTCTCGGCAAGGGCATTGTTCGTCACCTGACGTGGGGCCGGGGCCTTACGTTCCAGCACCCAGATCTCAACCCTCTCACCCGCCGCCCGAGCAACGGCGATCAGGCGCCCATCGGGGGTGGCAGTGAAGGAGCGCACCGAGTCGGCGAGGATCCGTTCCTGGCCACGATCCTGGTCGAGGGCAACCAGCGCCCCGTTACGCAGGAAGAGGATCTCCGCGCCGATCTGACCGGCCCGGGGAGTGGCCGTGGGAAGAGCCGGGAC
>JAOACN010000488.1 GCA_026417815.1 Chloroflexaceae bacterium
AGATGTGTATAAGAGACAGGTCACTGGCTGATTGGCGGTTTATGAAGATTGCGGTACAATGGCCCTGAGGTTCGCGCGACGAAGGGACAGGAGGGCTGTATGCAGCCTGAGTGGAGCGACAACCCGGAGGTTCCGAGCTACTTTTTGCTGCTCGGCATTACCGGCCTGATCGCGTTCGTTCTGATGGTCTGGGTCTTCGCCTTCTACTGGTAGGCGTCGCGCCCGCCCCGCGCCCCGGCGAACACTGCCGGGGCGCTTGTTTAGCGTCGAAATGGTTGACAAGTCAAATACGGTGGCGTAGACTGTGTAAGGATCGTTAACAAATCAATCCCGTATGGCCCGCGCAGGCTTCGCCGTGAGCCCTAACCTGAGTCGGGACGAAGGCTCAGCCGAACGGCGGGCCTCGCATCGGTAGCCTGCGGCTTCAGCCGCCGGGCTACCGGGCGAATACCGGGTTTACCTCTTAACTCTACTTTGTCACTTGCCGCGGCTTCCGCTGGGAGGAGGTTCAGGCGTTGCACCCCTCCGAGCTTTCCCCTTCCTGGTGCGGCGAAGCTGGCCCCACCAGGAAGGGAAGACCTTCGGGGGCCTGCGGCCCTCGCAACCCCCGCCAGCGGCAAAGTGACAAAGTAGAGTTAATCTTCATGACACTGGCCGCGCAGGGGAGGCGCCGGGAGGGCTGCGCCCTGCCGGGAGCGCCCCTGTGCCTCCCAATGATGTGCGGCGCAGCCGCATGGCTATCCGAGGTGGACCATGCCTGAAATCTCCTGCCAGGACTCGCCGCAGATTGAGACCTACCGGCTGTTCCTGAAGTTGCACCGGCGCTTTCAGGAACTCAACCGCGAGGAGTTTCGCCCCTACGACCTTTCGACCCCGCAGTACGCCATCCTCTTTCATGCCAGCGTAGAAGGAGTGCCGTTGAGCCAGATCTGCCACGAGATGCTGGCCGACAACAGCAACCTGACGCGCCTGGTGGATCGGCTGGAGGCGCGGGGGCTGGTGCGGCGCGCCGCCGATCCGCACGACCGGCGCGTTACGCTGGTGCAACTGACGCCCCAGGGCAAGGCCCTGATTGACGAGTTGCGCCCGCGCCATCGGGCCTATGTGGAGCGACGTATGAGCCACCTGAGCCCTGAGCAGTTGGCAGCGATGTACGAGGCGATGAAAACGCTCTACGACGCCCTTGCCGACGAGGAATAATCTCGACACTATGGCTACAACAACCGGCGCCTCCACGCAAGAGGCCTCCGCAGGAACCAGCCGTTTCCCCCCTATCTTCCGGGCCTTGCGCCACCGCAACTACCGGCTGTTCTTCATTGGCCAGTTAATCTCCCTGACCGGCACCTGGATGCAGAGTGTTGCCCAGGGCTGGCTGGTGCTGCGGCTCAGCAACTCGCCAGCGATGCTGGGCCTGGTAGCCGCCGCGTCGTCGTTGCCGGTGCTGCTGTTGTCACTGCCGGCAGGGACGCTGGCCGACCGGGTATCGAAACGCCGGTTGTTGCTCATCAGCCAGGTGGTGGCGATGGTTCTGGCGATCGTGCTGGCGGGGTTGACGCTCACCGAGCGCATCGAGGTCTGGCACGTGGTGGCGCTGGCAGCCCTGCTGGGCACGGTAACCGCCTTCGAGGGACCGGCGCGCCAGGCGTTCACGGTGGAGATGGTCGGGCGCGAGGATCTGCTCAACGCGATCGCCCTGAATTCGTCAATCTTCAACGCGGCACGCACGGTCGGGCCGGCAGTCGCGGGGGTGGTGGTGGCGCTGATCGGCGAGGGACCAGCGTTCGCCCTGAACGCGGCAAGCTTTATCTTCGTCATCGCCAGCCTGCTGCTGATGCGGCTGCCGCCCTTCCGTCCACCCGGCGGCGTCCAGGAGCGCGGGCAGTTGCGCGAGGGGCTACGGTACATCCAGAACGAGCCGCGGGTGCGGGCCTTGCTTATGCAGGCAGCGGCGATCAGTTTCTTCTGTTTTACCTACATTCCCTTGTTACCGGTCTTCGCCCGTGATATTCTGCACGTCGGGGCGAGCGGATTGGGGATGCTCTCCGCCACCAGCGGCCTGGGCGCGCTGATCGCGGCGCTGATCCTGGCGCAGTTCGGCGACGCGATCCCTCGGGGACGGCTGGTGCGTCTGGCCGCGCTCACGCAACCTGTTCTGCTGATCGCTTTTAGCGTCTCCCGGTGGCTGCCACTCTCGCTGCTGCTGATCGGCATGGCCGGGTGGGCCGGGGTGACCACGATGGCGCTGACCAACACCCTCATCCAGTCAATTGTGCCCGACAGGCTGCGTGGCCGGGTGATGAGCGTGTTCACCCTGCTGCTGATGGGCCTGAGCCCGATGAGCGGGATGCTGGCCGGGGGCATCGCTCAGGCGGTGGGAAGCGTACCCCTGGTGGTGGCCGGCAGCGCGCTGGCCGGCTGGCTGATTGTGGCGACGATCGCGGTGCGGGCGTCCTTCCTCCGCGCACTGTAGGAACGCATAGCCTATGGCCTCGCAGGCAACCCTCCCCATTTTCGACGGCCACAACGATACGCTGCTGCGCCTCTACCGGCCCGGGCCGGGTGAGGAACGTTCATTCTTTCGGGCCTCGCCCCACGGCCATCTGGACGCGCCCCGCGCGGCCGCTGGCGGCTTCGCTGGCGGCCTCTTCGCGGTGTTCGTGCCCCCCGCCGAGGCGCCGGACGCTCCCGACCCCGACCTGCCCCCCGGCGCGAGCTATCTGTTGCCGTTGCCCCCGCCCCTCGACCCCACCTACGCCTGGCGGGCGGCAGTCAGCATGACCGCGCTGCTGTTCCGCCTGGAGGCCGAGTCGGCGGGAGGGATGCGCGTCTGCCGGAGCGTGGACGAGATTGAGCAGTGCCTCGGCGCAGGCGTGCTGGCGGCGGTGCTCCACTTCGAGGGCGCCGAGATGATTGACCCGGAACTGG
The DNA here is from genome assembly GCA_026417815.1 of Chloroflexaceae bacterium. Classification (GTDB taxonomy): domain Bacteria; phylum Chloroflexota; class Chloroflexia; order Chloroflexales; family Chloroflexaceae; genus JACAEO01. The sequence continues at coordinate 2,926 of JAOACN010000488.1, forward strand.
ACGCCCTCGAGGTCTTCTACCAGGCCGGGTTGCGTTCGCTCGGCCCGGTCTGGAGCCGGCCGAACGCCTTCGGACACGGCGTGCCCTTCGCCTACCCGCACTCGCCCGACACCGGGCCGGGGTTGACCGAGGCGGGCAAGAACCTGGTGCGGGCCTGCAACCGGCTGCGGATCATGCTCGATGTGTCGCACCTGAACGAGGCGGGGTTCTGGGACGTGGCGCGGTTGAGCCGGGCGCCACTGGTGGCGACGCACTCCAACGCGCACGCGCTGTGCGCCCATTCGCGCAATCTTACCGACTGGCAACTCGATGCCATCCGCGACTCCGATGGCATGGTGGGGGTGAACTTCGCGGTCAGCTTTCTGCGGGAGGACGGCAGCCGCAACCCTGATACTCCGCTGAGCACGCTCATTCGGCACATTGATCACCTGGTGGAGCGGGTGGGCCTGGAGCGGGTCGGTTTTGGCTCAGACTTCGACGGCGCGACGATCCCCGCCGCCATCGGCGACGTGGCCGGCATGCCCCGGCTCATCGCGGCGCTGCGCGCCCACGGCTACGATGACGCGGCGCTGGAACGCCTGGCCTACCGCAACTGGCTGCGGGTGCTGCGCCTGACGTGGGGGTGAGATTTGCGATTTGGGATTTTGGATTTGGGATTTTGGATTTCGGATTTTGGATTTTGATTTTGGATTGGGTGCGGCGCAAGGTGATGCGGCGGGGTTGCGCTGATTTTCCGAGTCAGGACGCGGAAGATGCTTCGCTCAGCATGACAGAGCGGGCGGAATAGCAAGAAACTTAGTTCACAGACCAATAAGAATCAGCGAGGTAACACCATGCAAGATGATACCCTGCTCCTGGTCTACACCTTCGACAGCGCGCGGCAGGCGCGCGAAGCGAAGGATGCCGTCCTCGACCTGACCCGGCGGCTCGGCGGGCCGCAGAGCCACGTGGCAGTAGTGCAGAAGCGCCCCGACGGGCGGATCACCCTGCGCGAACCGGGCGACCTGCGCGAGGAGTTGAGCGAGATCGCCGCCACCGTGGTCGGTGGGGCGGCATGGTTCGTGTACACCTTCGCAGGCATGCTCGGCCCGCAATCGGCGACCCTGGCGGGGGAAGCGGCCAACCGGGCCGTGCATCGGCTGGTACGCGATACGGGCTTTCCCGACCAGGCCCTCTACGAGATCGGGCAGGAACTCGAAGCGGGTAGCGCGGCGCTGGTGGCGCTGGTCCCGGTTCAGGAGCGCGACGCCACGGTGCAGGAACTCGAACGCCTGGGCGGACGGCTCTGGGAACATCCCCTGCCGGCAAGCGTCGTGGCCGAATTGCGGCAGGCGGAAGGACAGGGGTGATGCCACTGTGGTTTCCTGGGAGGGCACAGCCCTCCCAGACCCTCCCATCCAGCATGGGTGCGAGAAATCCGGGTTTTCCTGTGAGGGCTTCGCTCTCCCAGATCCTCGCTGTAAGGCTTATCCCCACCTCAGGCGCCCTATGACCCCACGAACCTTCGGTTGGCGTGGTGTGATGGTGAACCACGGGACGGCCCTGGCCCTCTACCTGGGCCTGGCCCTGCTGATGACCTGGCCGCTGCCGCTCCAATTCACCGCTGCTGTCCCGGGCAACGGCTTCGACACCTGGCAGAACATGGGGAACATGTGGTGGCTGCGCTGTCTCTTATACACATCTGACGC
>JAOACN010000561.1 GCA_026417815.1 Chloroflexaceae bacterium
AGATGTGTATAAGAGACAGGGGGCCGTAGGCGCCGGCCAGGTGCAGCCAGGACGGGACGCCGGTCAACACGCCCTGCCCTTGCAAGGCCAACGGCACCCAGGCGCACCAACTGAAGAGATAGGCCAGGAGAAAATAAACACCGGTTGCTCTGCTCACGGCTCCTCCGGTCGGATGACTTCCTCCACGTAGCGGCGGAAGCGATCCATCGAGAACAGCATCAGGAACAGCCACTTGAACATCTCGCTGCGTTGCGCTTTGACGATGGCCGAGTTGTCGCCGAAGATGCTGTACCCGCCGACGACGGTGATGGTCCTGGCCATGTCCGGGAAGCGGTGGGCAAAGTGCTGGGCGATCAGCGAGCCGAGGGACACGCCCACCAGGTGCGCCCACGTGTGGCCCTCGGCCGGCAGGATCTCCGCCAGCAGGTCGGCGGTCCGCTCGACGGTGACGTTCCCGCTGCGCACCTGCGACCGGCCGTGCCCCAGCAGGTCGAGCGCGATGACATGGTAGTCGGAGGCAAACGGCTCGACCTGGTGGTGAAAGCAGGTGTGGTCGCCGAAGGCGGGGTGCAGGAACACCAGCGCCGGGTTGGTGGGGTTGCCCTGGGTGTCATACCACAGGGTGAAGCCGTCCTTGGGGAGTTGTTTCGCTGGCATTGCTCACCTTTCTGAGGGCAGGATGAACTGTTGCGAGAGCGAACGCATCTCGTACTCGTACAGCCCTGCGCCATCGGGGCCGAAGGCCGGGATGTGGCGACCGATCTCCAACGAGACGACGCCGTGCACGCGCGCCCAGATCAGGATGGCCACCGAGATGCTGAGCGGGTGATACTCGCCGCCGAACTGCTGCCACCGCTCGAAGGCGGGGACGAAGTCGGGATGCGGAGGCGGAAAATCGGGCGCGTTCAACCGCCCCGCCTCGCGCAGCGCATCTACCACGCTGACCAGCGCGCTGAGCGCGCGCGCCGCGGCCGGGAACACCTGTTCCAGGGGCATGACGTAGCCGGGGATAGGCGTGCCGAAGATGAGCTGGTAGCGCTCTGGGTAGGTGTGCGCCCAACGGCGGTAGGCCCAGCCGATGGCGTCCAGGCGCCCCTCCAGGTCGTCCGGCGGGACGGAGTCGCGGGCAGCGAGCTGGGCGTCGCCGAAGGAGGTGTAGGCCTCGACGATGAGCGCGGTCACCAGCGCGTCGCGGTCGGGGTAGTAGTGGTAGATGGCCGGCGCAGTGATGCCGAGCGCGCGGGCGATGCCGCGCAGGCTGAGGGCGGGCGCGCCCAGCTGGGCGATCTGCCGCCAGGCGGCTTCGAGGATGGCTCCTTGCAGGTTGGGATGTTGCTGGCTGCGGTGGGGTCGGGGAGACATGACACCTCTCCAATAAACAGCGTAAATTTACGATGTAAATATACACCGTTTATTCGAGTTTGTCAAATGGCAACCGCCACCGCAACGCCCCCGTGCGCCAAGTCTTCACAACCTAACGGCCCTGGTGAGAGCTGGGGACTTGCTATTCGAGAGGAGATACGATCCTGTCAGCCAGCGCCGGGAGGAGCTCGGCTATCCGATCCTCACGCTCCTGCTCGACGATGTCGCCGAAATCTCGTAGGGGCACGCGGCGCACGACTAACAAACCGTCTTTCTCTACGAGGGCTACGGCCTCCTCGCCGTGAGTCGGAGTGGCGCGGGACGGTGTCGGCGTGCCGTTGCCTTCGACAA
>JAOACN010000568.1 GCA_026417815.1 Chloroflexaceae bacterium
CCCGGCGGGCCGTCTCTACGCGCTTGCCGCCTCAGCGCAGTTCGTAGGTGACCTGGATCTGCGCGGTAACGGTCTGTTCGCCAGGTTGCACCGGCACCGGCGCGCCAGCCTGCGCGGCCTCGTCGCGCATCATTGCCGGCAGGGGCGTAATGGCGCCGACACTCTCGGTAATGATCAGCACGTTGCCGAGCGCAGCCCCGCCAGCGCGGGCGTACTGCTCGGCCCGGGCGCGCGCGTCGGCCATCGCCGCGTCGCGGGCCTGCGCCCGGGCGGCCCCGGGATCGCTCAGGCCGAAGCTGATGCCATAGACGCGGTTGGCGCCAACCTGCACCACCTGGTCGAGCAGAGCGCCGGCCTGCGCCAGATCACGGATCGTAACCTGTACCATGTTGCTCACCGTGTAGCCGGTGATGGTGCGACCTTCGTTAGCATACGTGGCGTAGATGTTAAAATTGCTGGTCTGGATGTCTTTCTCAGCCACGCCAAGGGCCTTGAGCTGGTCAATGATGGCCTGGGCCTGCGCGGTATTTTGCGCCAGGGCCTCCTGAGTCGTCGGGGCGCTGGTTTCGACGCCCAGATGCACCACGGCCAGGTCGGGGGTGACGCGCACTTCGCCCTGGCCGGTCACGGTGACCTGCCGCATACCGGGTACGCCGATGTTCTGGGCCTGGGCCGGAGCGGGGCGCGCGAAGGCGAGGCCGGCCAGGGCGCCAATCGCCAGCACGGCCACAAGCAACGCGCCAGCCAGCACGCCAATAAGGGTAGGATTGCGAGTATCCATAGGTGTACTCCTGCGTAAGGCGAGCAATGCCCGCGGATAGTCTGTCGTCAAGAGTACAACGTTGGCTCGGGCGCAAAAGTTCCCGGTTGCAGAGGGATAGGGCGACCTGCTAGTCCCACGTCCCCGCAACGCGGGCGGCCCCACTGCCGGGCAGCGGAAGCCGGGAGAAAGCGGATTTCGCTGCGCCCCTGTGCCCGCGAGCACCCCCCTGCCGGGCAGCGGAAGCCGGGGAAAGCGGATTTTGCTGCGCCCCTGCCCGCGGGCGGACCGTGGCGGCCCTTCAGGCCCTGCGGCTGTTCAGAGCGCGCAGGGCGTCGGTGCGCCCCTGGGCGAAGAGGCGATGATGGTTGACGCTCTCATAGTCAATGATCCAGTCGAGAGGCATCAGAGACGGGGGCGCGATCACCGTTGGCAGGGCGATGGGCCGGGGCGCGGGGCCGGGAGGCAGTTCCAGGCCGGCGGCGCGCAGGCGCGCCATGGCCTCGGCGAGGCGGTTGCGCTGCTCCAGGGCCTCGAAGGCCACGCGATAGGACGCCAGGAGCGCCCAGTCGAGGGCCAGGGTCGCGGCCTGCACGAGATCGCCTGGCGCGGCAACCGAGGCGCTGTCGGAGGAAGGATTCCAGGGCGTCATCATCACCACCAGGATATCGAGCTCATCCTCGCCGGCCAGGTCAATCACCGGGTCGAGGGGCGTATTGGCGATCACCGCCCCGTCCCAGTACTTGCGCTGGCCAATCTCGGTCCAGGGATAGACGATCGGAATGCTGCACGAAGCCAGGAGGTGATCGATGCCGATGGTCTGGGCGGGGCGACCCTGGAGCGGGCGGTTGCAGAAGACCTCGAGGGCGCCGCTCTGCAACTCAGTGGCGGTGATCAGCAGGGCGGGCGCGTCGGGGCCGTTGATGCGTGGAAAGTCCATCCAGGCGGCGAGGGTATGGCGCCAGGGGGTGGTATCGAGCAGACCGCGGAAGGGCCGGGCGCGAAACAGGGCGCCAAAGCGTTGCAACAGGCTCTCGGCGCTCCGGGTACGTTCCGCGGGGGGCAGGGCATAGCGGCTGGCCCCGCCGCGGGCCTGCGAGGTCAGCACGTTGCGCAGGAGAAAGCGCAGCAGCGGGCGGGTTACCGGCGGCAGGTCGTGGGAGAGGCGATGCACATCCTCGGTATGCATCCGCAGCCACAACTCGCGCAGGCGGGCCACGGGCAGCCCGGAGGCCAGCGCCGCGGCATTGATTGCGCCAATGGAGGTGCCGGCGACGATGTCGGGGCCGCGGCCATCCTCCATCCAGCCTGTTTCGACCAGCGCCTCGATGACGCCGACGTGGTAGGCGCCGCGGGCGCCGCCGCCGGAGAGAACCAGGGCTTTTTTCATTGGCGGCTCAAGGGTGGCCTGGCAGGGCGCAGCCCTCCCAGACCCTCCCGATGAAACAGCGTTTGTCATGGTACAAACGTCAGGGTAGCCGCAATTTCGCCGGGGTTGCGGGCAAGGGCGGGGCGAACCCTGTAGCGCAACCCATAGGTTGCGCCCCCGTTGGGGGGGGAGGGACCGGGCGCCCTCCCCCGGCGGGGGAGAGTTGGGGAGGGGGCGGAGGTTTAGCGAAAAACTTGTTTACGGACCAGTAAGTGCGGCGAACGCCGGGTTCTCGCTATGTCATATCAGACGGTCATACGCATGGCACACAACGCCGCGATGCAAACCGGCCCCCGTACGGCCGCAGCGCGCTGCGGCCGTACGGCCGCAACGCGCTGCGGCCCTGCGCGCCTATGTTCACCTCAGGTAGAAACACAATGACTCACCTCACCTTCCCGCCCGGCTTCGTGTGGGGCGCGGCGACGGCGGCCTACCAGATCGAGGGCGCCTGGAACGAAGACGGCCGGGGCGAAAGTATCTGGGACCGCTTCGCCCACACGCCGGGCAAGATCGCCGACGGCTCGACCGGCGACGTCGCCTGCGATCACTACCATCGCTGGCGAGAAGACGTCGAGCACATGGCCGCGCTGGGGCTAAAGAGCTACCGCTTCAGCATCGCCTGGCCGCGCATTTTGCCGACCGGCGCTCCGCCGCTCAACGAGAAGGGGGTGGATTTTTACCGCCGCCTGATTGCCGCGCTCAACGAGCGTGGCATCATACCCAATGTCACCCTCTATCACTGGGACCTGCCGCAGGCCCTGGAGGACAGAGGCGGCTGGGCCAACCGCGACACGGCCCTGCGCTTCGCCGAGTACGCCGCGCTGCTGTTCCGCCGCCTGGGCGCCGACGTGCCGCTGTGGGTGACCCACAACGAGCCGTTCATCCAGACCTTCTACGGCTACGCCACGGGCGAATACGCCCCGGGCCGGCGCAATCCCTGGGTCATGCTCAGCGTGGCCCACCACCTGCTGCTCTCGCACGGGCTGGCGGGGCAGGCCTTCCGGGCTGAGTTTCCCCCGGGCACCGGGGGGGAGACCTCGCGCCCCCGGATCGGGATCGTGCTGATCCTCTGGCCGCACCATCCGGCCTCGCCATACCCCTGGGACGCGCGGGCCAGCCGCTTCGCCGACGGGGCCACCAACCGCCTGTTTCTGGAGCCGTTGTTTCGCGGGCGCTACCCCGAGGATGTGCTGCGCCACTTCGCCTGGCGCGGCATCCGTCCCGCCATACGGCCCGGAGATCTCGAGGTGATCAGTGTTCCGATTGATTTTCTCGGTCTCAACACCTATTCGCGGCTGGTGACCCAGTTCTACCCGCTCGACCTGATCAGCGGCGCGCGGCAGGTGGCGCCCTCGGGGCCGGCCACGGCGATGGGCTGGGAGATCTACCCGCCGTGCATCATCGAGACGCTGCGGCAGGCGCGGGCCTATACATCCGTGCCGCTCTACATCACCGAAAACGGCGCGGCCTTCGACGATGTCATTGCGGCTGACGGCAGCGTCAACGATGACGCGCGCGTCGCCTACTTGCGCGAGCACATCGCCATGGCGCACCGGGCCATCGAGGAGGGGATCGACCTGCGCGGCTACTACGTCTGGACGTTACTGGACAACTTCGAGTGGTCGCACGGCTTCAGCAAGCGTTTCGGGCTGCTCTACACCGATTACGCCAGCGGGCGGCGCATCTGGAAGCGTTCGGCGCACTGGTACCGAGAGGTAATTGCCCGGAACGGGATCGAGGTGTGATCAAGGGGTGGGAAAAGGGGGGCGCGCCTCCGGGCGGGGAGATGGGGAAACCCGCTTGCCAGGGTACGCAACCTGGAGGGTTGCGCCACCCGCTGCTTCACCACCGCTCCTCACCCTCCCCCGCCTCGCTGCACTCGGCGCCCCCTCCCTCTCCACCTGCGGTGGAGAGGGAGGGGGCTGGGGGGAGGGTGAGGACCACTTCCCATCACACAAGATGCGAATAATCAGCCGAGGAGGGCGTTTCGGGGGGCGGGGCGAGCTGGGAGGCCAGGCCCTCTTCGACGGCGACGGCCGCGATGGGCAGCAGCGGCACCATCGCCAGGTTGTAGCGCTCAGCCGCGGCGCCCTGCAGGCGCAGCACCTTCTGGCCGAAGAAGATCACCGCCGGAAGCATGGCCGGAACCACGCCCAGCACCAGCACCCGTGGGAGCCAGCGTTCGCGCGGCAGCCGGCCAAGTAGCGCCTGAATGAGCGTGCTGATCGCCAGGGTGTTGAAGACGAGCCGGGTATGTTCCGCGGTGCTCTCGTCGCGGAGGCTCAGGTAGGGGATCTTGGGCCAGAACTGTTTGCTGTTGCCATGGAGGATGACCATCACCACCATGTTCATCAGCACGAAAACGACACGGTCAAGCACTGCGCGCCACATCGGGCATCCCTCCTCTTCGCGGGTAGGGCGGGGTCGCCGGCAACCCCGGACTTCTCCGACTATACGCCGCGCGGGGCGGGGAACCGGTAAAGACCCGCCTACCGGGGATTGCGGTCCGCCAACCGTGGCGCATCTGTAATGAGCGGCCCCTTGACCGTGACAGACGTTTTCCTTTCAAGAAGGGGAAACTGGTTTCAGGGCCGCTGCGAGATCCGTTTCCGACGATGGAGTTTGTGGGGGCGTGGCCGCCCCCGAGGTGTTGTTGCGTTGGTGCTGGCACCTAAGCCGCATGCACCAGGGAATTGTCTGGGGTCCGGGGCGTGTCCCGAGGAATGAGGACCACGTAGCCCGTAAACAAAATCTTTCGCTGAACCCCCACCCCCTTCCTTCTCAGGTGTAGGGTTTTCCGGCACATCCTCGCGTCGCATTCGCCATCTGGCGCATCAGGACGCCCAACTCCCCCTCTCCACCTACGGTGGAGAGGGGGGCAGGGGGGTGAGGACCGAAATCGCATTGGAATACCAAAAACCCGTTCTCGCTCGAAAAACTCTACACCTGCGAGCACCCCCTCCCCAACCCTCCTCCGCTGGGGG
>JAOACN010000579.1 GCA_026417815.1 Chloroflexaceae bacterium
CCGGGGATGCGGGCGATCCCCCCCGGCACGGCCTCATGAAGCTATTCGTAGGCCGTCACACGCAAGACGGCGATGATGTCCACATCCCCGGTTACGGAATACACCTCGGCAACATGCGGCAGTTCGGCAACGGCCTGCGCCACATCGCTGATGCGCTGCGCTTCGCAGTGGATCATTACAAATGCGGTAACCATACGTTTCCTCGTTCTGTGCCCCCAGAAGCCTGGGGGGAGGTGCGGAGAGCGCAGCCCTCCGCGATCCTTGCTTGTTCCACCGGCGGCAGGTCTGTCCAGGCTGCGCCAGAGCAGGCGCCCGCCGCGGACGGGGATTGCGAGGAGGCTGCGCCTCCTCGCTCAGGTGTGAAGTATGTCTGAGAGCCCATCCGCATAACTCCTGTAGGAAGATGGGGAAACCGGGTTTCCCCACGCCCCTCCCTGAGGGGAGGGGCTGGGAGGGCGTAGCCCTCCCAGAAAAGGGATCGGATAACCTTATCCGGATAGGCGCTACATACGGCGGCGGCCCGCGATCAAAACGGCTCCGGCGGGCGGACGCGCCACAGCATGGGGGCGATCCAGAACCAGGCGGTGTTGGCCAGGGCACATGCGCCCATCAACCCGACCAGCAGGCGCGCCCACCACCCTCGACGCCACAGGGCCTCGACCGCCAGCGCCGCGCCCAGCGCCACCACCCAGGCGATAAACATCAGCCAGCGGGGACTGTTGGTGACGCCGGCTACGAATGGGAACGCGGCGAAGACCACGGCCACGGCGAGGCTGCCAAGGGCCAGCCACAGCACCACCCGTCGCGGGCCAGAGCCGGGCGCGTCGGCCCGGGTGGCGCGCCAGAGCCGCCAGATGCCCCAGGGCATCAGCAAAAGTGGAAACAGACCGAAGTGAATAACGAAGCCGTTGCGCCACAGGTTTTGCCACATCAGCGCCCGGTTCGCCGGTTCACGCCCCGCCACGGCGTTTAACCCGCCCTCGCGGGCCGTCTGGAACTGGTTCAGAAACATCGGCGCGTAGGCGCTGTAGAAGAAGACCAGCGCCAGGGCCCCGGCGCCGACGACCGCCAGCGTCAGGGGCCAGCGCACGCGACGCGCCCAGGTCGCGCGCCAGCTCGCGGCCCAGAGCGTCAGCGTCAGCCCCGTGACCAGGAGGGCGGTGTTGATCAAAAAGCCAAAGTGTCCGAGAAAGACCATGCTCAACAGCAGGCCCACGCTCAGCGTCCACCAGCGCCGCGCGTTGCTCCCCTCGCTCTGCCAGGCGGGAAACGCCAGTGTCAGGGCGGCGATCAGCAGCAGATGGAAGAACTGGGTGTAGATGTGGGTCATGAAGGCCCACCAGGTGGTCATGAACGTGGCGGCAGTGAAGACGTAGATCCCCGCCGCCAGGAGCGCCGTGCGTTGCCCGGTGACGCGGGCCGCGATGGCGTAGACCACCGCGGCGCTCAGCGCATCAACGAGCGCGGCGCTGAGTTGCAGCAGGGTGCGCGGATGCAGTCCGATCAGCGTGAGCGGCGCGACGATGGTGTACGGGCCGGGCGGGTAGGGAAAGTCAACGCCCCGGTTCCTGGAGACAATAAAGATCAGCCCCCAGACCATGTCGTTGAAGCGATTGTGATGGAAGCCAATATCGCCGTGCATGCTGTCGGGGTAGAGCCGCCCGCCGTAGCGCAGGGCGAAGCTCAGAATGATAATAAACGTGAGCCAGCGCAGGCTGGTCGCATCCAGGGGCACGTTTAGCCGCTCCGCCAGGGAGGGCAGGGCGCGCCGCACGACGATCGCCAGGGGATAGGCCAGGGCGCAGGCGGTCAGTGCCGCTCCGGCGCCGAAGGCCCAGCGCGGCGGGTCGAGCAGCGCCGCCAGGGCCAGTAATCCGGCCAGCAACCCCACGGTCAGGAAGGTGCGGACAGGCGGCGTTCCCCGAGGATGCTCGCGCGGCGGGTACGGCGCGCCCAGGGCGTGACGCACGCTCATCCAGGCCAGCACCGTCGCGCCGAGCCACAACCCCAGCGGCCCCCAGGCGGGGGCAACCAGGCCCGCTGGCAGGGCCGTGACCGTTACCAACCCCAGCGGCACACCCAGGCGCCGGGGATCGTCCGGCGGGCTGAAGGTGGGGCTGTTGAGGGTCAGATGGAGCGTACCGTCAGCCTGGGTTGCTGGAGGCGCGATCAGCCAGTAGCGGCCCCCGGCGGGCCGCACGGGCAGCGTCGCCAGCGCCTGGCCCCCCGCGAAAACGGTTAGCTCCTGCGGCCCGGGCGTGGCCGAGACCGGCAGCAGGGTCAGCGCCACGAGGAGTCCGCGCCGTCCCACGCCTGGCACGTGGATGGCGGACTGCCCGGCCGTCCAGCGGAAGGTGCCATAGTCGCCGCGCTCGGCCCCATTGAAGCCGCGCAGGAAGGGCAGGTCGCTGCCGATGCCCTCTTCATAACCAGCATCAATTCGGTAGTGGAACGGCAGGTGGGGAACCAGCAGAAACACGAGGGCCAGGGCCGCGAGGACGGCGCCCAGGTACGGATGAACGAGACCGCGCGCCTCGGCGCGCAGCCATGCCAGGGCGGCGTTGCCGGCGGAGCGGGCGGCGGCTCGGGGCTGTGCGATCTTTGGCGTGCCCATAGGGCCGATTATACCCCAGATGCCTGAGGCCCTGCCTGCGGCGGGGCCTCGGGCCCGGGGCTGAGGCAACGCCCGCCTCCGGCGAGGGGGGCAGGGCGGCAGAGCCACCCGATAAGGTCAGTGTTGGTTGGTTCTGGCGGCTACGCCTCCAGAACCAACCAACACCCCGACCGGCTCGCCGAACGCACCAGATCTAACCCGTCAGGCATCGAGAAACTCCCGCACCAGGCGATGGTACTCCTCGGGCTTCTCGACCATAGGCAGATGGCCGCAGTGTTCGATCCAGATCAGGCGGCTGCCGGGCACCAGACGGGCCACCTCGGGGGTGCCAGGCGGCGGCATGATCTTGTCCTGGCGCGCGCCGATTACCAGCGTTGGGCACCGCACCGCCTGAAGGGCCTGGTTAATGCGCGGATCGCCGGCATTGGCCGCCGTCTCCAGCGCGGTGCGACGGTCCATCTTCAGAAAATCGGCGAAACTCTCCCGCAGGAGGGTGTCGTCCGCAGGGGGGCGGTAGAAGAAGCGCGAGGCAATCGCCCGGTAGATGAAGCGGCGCCGGGCCATCCAGGGACGGCGCAGGGCCATCCACAGGGCCATGACGTTGTGCACCTGCTCGACCACCCGCCGCTCAAACTCGCTGCGAAAGGTGCTCATGCAGGTCAGGACCAGCCGGCGCACCCGTTGCGGATAGCGTTCGGTGACGTAGACGGCCACGCTGGCGCAGAAGGAATGGCCGTTGAGATCGAACTGCTCCAGGCCCATAGCATCGGCGAAGGCGATGACCAGCTCGGCCAGCCGGTCGGCGCTGGCAGGGCCTTGCAGCGGCGGCGAATCGCCGAACCCGGGCAGATCCGGGGCCAGTACGCGGCGATCGGCGCCCAGGGCCGCCAGGGTGGCGCGCCAGTAGCGCGACGAGCCGCCCCAGCCGTGAAGCAGAAGGAGGGGCGGGCGCGGCCCCGAATTCGCCTCACGGTAATAGATCGGCCCATCCCAGATGGTGACGGGACCCTTCAGCGCGAACTCGTCGGACGTGGTAGCTGCGTTCATGGGTTTCCGCTCCCCATTCTGTACGCAAGCGGAACGGCCTTGCGGCGTTGACTTGATTGTAGCACACCCGCGTATAGCCCTTGACTCTGCCTGCCAGGCGGCTACAATTGGAAAGGTTTGGGAGGGCCGTGCCCTCCCAACGTGTTCGCCTCAGGTTTGCGCATGAACTACGACTTCGACACCATTATCCCCCGCCGCGGCGCCGGCAGCGCCAAGTGGGAGCACTACCCCGCCGACGTGTTGCCCATGTGGGTCGCCGACATGGACTTTCGTTCGCCCGAACCGGTCATCCGCGCGCTGCGCGAGCGCGCCGAACAGGGCACGTTCGGCTACACCCTGCCGCCACCGCGCCTGGCCGAAGTGATCTGTGAGCGTCTGGAGCGATTGTACAACTGGCATGTCACGCCCGAGCAGATTGTGTATGTGCCCAGCCTGGTGGTGGCGATTAACATCCTCTGCCGGGCGGTCGGCGAACCGGGCGACCACGTGCTGACGCTTACCCCGGCCTACCCGCCCTTTCTCAGCGCCCCCGGCTTCCACAACCGCGTTTGCGATACCCTCGAACTGACCCGCGAGGTGCAGGGTGGGACGCTCAGCTACCGTCTCGACCCGGAGGCCTTTGCCAGCGCGCTCCACCCGCGCACGCGCCTGTTTCTGCTCTCCAATCCCCACAACCCCGTCGGCCTGATGTACGACGCGGCGACCCTGCGGGGTATGGCCGAGGCCTGCCTGCGGAACGGCACGCTGATCTGTTCCGACGAGATCCACTGCGACCTGCTGCTGGGCACGACACGCCACGTCCCCATGGCCACGCTCGGCCCCGACATCGCCGCGCAGACAATCACCTTGCTATCGCCGAGCAAGAGCTTCAACCTCCCCGGTCTCGGCTGCGGGTTCATGGTGGTACCCAGCGCGGAGTGGCGCGCGCGCCTGGCGCGGGCCAGCGCGGGCATCGTGCCCTACGTCAACGCCATGGGCTACGCCGCCGCCCTGGCCGCGTACGAGGAAGGCGAACCCTGGCTGGCGGCCCTGCGCGCCTACCTCAGCGCCAATCGCGATTTCTACCTGCGGTACCTGCGCGAGCGCCTGCCGCAGCTACGCACCACCGTTCCCGAGGCTACCTACCTGGGGTGGATCGACTGCCGCGAAGCGGGGATCGAAGGCAATCCCTACCACTTCTTTCTTGAACGCGCCAGGGTGGCCCTCTCGGATGGGACGGCCTTCGGGCCGGGCGGCCAGGGCTTCGTGCGGCTCAACTTCGGCTGCCCGCGGGCGTTGCTGGCCGAGGGCCTGGAGCGCATGCGCGAAGCCCTGGAGCGTCAGGGCGCGCCACCTGATGGCTAACACGGCCCCTGGGAGGGGTGTGGGGAAACCCGGTTTCCCCACGCTACCACGCCGCGCAGGGCTTGAGCAAAGCCGCTCTCAACGGTGGGGAGCGGGGCGGCTACGCCGCCCCGGGGGTTATTTTTCGATGGTTTTGGCGGCGCAGCCGCCAAGACCATCGAAAAACGGGGGTTGGGGGCTTGCCCCATGGACGTTGCAAGCCCTGTCGCGACCTTGCGCGCGGTTGCAAAGCGCCGTCAGGTATGGTATCATCAATGGGTGTGAAGGCGGGTAGCTCAACTGGCAGAGCAGCGGCCTCCAAATCCGCAGGTTGCAGGTTCGATTCCTGTCCCGCCTGCCAATTTTTATGCACGCCGGCACACCACGGGGGCGTGGCCGAGCGGTTGATGGCAGATGTCTTGAAAACATCCAGGCGATGAGCCTCGTGGGTTCGAATCCCACCGCCCCCTCCAGAGTTGTTGTTCCACCGCACGGGGAGGTCGCATAGTGGCCTAGTGCGGCGGTTTGCTAAACCGCTACAGGGGTGACCCTGTCGAGGGTTCGAATCCCTCCCTCCCCGCCACCACCGGGCCTTTCCACCACGACCGGCGCCTCCTCTCAGGGGGGCGCCGGTCGCGCGTTCCAGGGGGCGCCTTGCCTGTGTTTCCGGTTGCGCCTATGCTCTCGCTCCTACTTGTCTACGATAGCCAGGGCACCTTGCCTGACGGAACCACCCACAGCGACCACTCCGCCCGTGAGGTGATCGCGAGCATCCAGGGGTGGGATGGCACGCCCTGAACCGCCCGGGAAGGGCGGCACCTGATGCAACGGAACGCGCCTATGCCACCGTCACGCGGCACCCGCAGCGCAGGTCGAGCGTGACCGGGGCAGTAAACGTGCGCCGCTCCTGGCCGCGCGCGTCGTGGTAGACCGCACCGCTGCGCGGATCAAACAAGATCACGTCCTGGACCCCGTAGGCCAGGTAGAACGGCGCGCCATCCTCACCGAGATCCTTCTCCTCGTAGCCGAGGCTGAGCACTTCCACCACGGCCGCCGGGATGATCTCCAGCGCCTCGTCGGTATCGGGAGGCTCCACACAGAAGATCGCCAGGTCAGGGCGCTTAATCGAACGATCCGGATCATTGAAGCGGATCAGCGTGTCGGCCAGGGCAAAGCAGGCACAGCCGCCGGGGTGGCCCGGAATGGGGCGCAGTGAACGCTCGATCCGCTGGAGGGCCTTCTGGTGGCGGCTGGCCGGCGACGCCTCCCACTTCATGCGGCCGCGGAC
>JAOACN010000613.1 GCA_026417815.1 Chloroflexaceae bacterium
GGTCAAGGAGTTTTCGGCGCTGGTCGCCGGGCTCGCGCTGGCGCCGATTCTGCTGGGGCACATCTTCACCCTGCGCTGGGTTAACCGTTTCCCCATCAACCAGCCCTACTACGTCGCCGTAGGAACCGGGCTGGCAACCATGGGCGTGGCGATGATCCTTTCGGCGCTGGCGCGCCCGAATACGCCGTACCTTTTCCTGGTACCAGTCATGGTGCTGTTCGGTCTGGGCTTCCTCATCGCTTCGACGAGCTGGACCACCTTCTTCTTCTCGGCGCTGCCGGGCGATCTGACAGGTGTAACCGCGGGCATCAATCGGGCGGCGGGGCTGGTGGGCGGAGCGCTGTCCGGCGTGGTGCTCAACGCCGTGATCGTCCAGCGGGGACTTGCCGATTTCACCCAGCGTCTCCAGGCGCTGGGCGCCAGCGAGGAACAGATCGCGCAGGCCAAAAAGGTCCTCGATGTCCTGCTGCAAAACAGCATCCCGGTGGAAGAACTCACCCAGCACCCCCAGGCGCTGATCCTCATGGGCCTGCTCAACGCCTACCGCGAGTCCTACGGGGTGGCGATCGCCGCGGCGCTCTTCGTCGGGGGAGTGGTGTGCGTGGCCAGCGGCGCGATCGCCTGGGTGTGGCTGCGGCTGGCGCCGCGCCGCCTGATCGAGGCCCTGCCGGCAAGGCTCCGGTAAAGGCGCGAGGCGTCTTTCCGGCGGGGATGGAAGGGGTATGGAAGGGCCAGGCTCTCCCGTGTCAACTCCCGCCCGGAAGGCCCGGGGCTGATGCGACGTCCGCCTCCGGCGGCAGCGTGCGGGGCGGCTATGCCGCCCGATAGGGTCGTGGTTCGTGGCCAACCCCAAAGACTTTGTATCAGCCAGGCGGCAGGGCCGAAGCACTGGCTGCGCCAATGCTTCGGCCTTACGTTGCGAGTCTCTTGCGAGCCATTGGCGGCCCTTTTTTGCTACACTACGTAGGGTGGCTTTGCCCCTTCCACACACCTTACCAGGGAGGGACGGCATGGCATTGGCCGCACAGGGCCGCGGCAGGCGCTCAGATAGCCAGACGGGCGCGGAGGCGGCGCAGTCAGGGCCGGCCAGCAATAGGTGTGACGCCGGCGATGGCGCCTCAGGGCGGGGACGAGTTATCGCCACGGGTCCGCGCGACCAGGTAACGCCCCTCGCGCGCGCCCTGCGGCGGGCCGGCTTCAGCGTGGTCACCACGAGCAACACGGCGGCGCTGCTGCGGCGTCTCGCGGGGGCGGGACCACCGTTCGACGCCGTATGCCTGGTTGTAGCGGAAGAGGGCGCCGAGCGGGACGAGCACGGGCCACTGGCCGAGGTGCTGTCGCGGATCGGGAAGCTTCAGCCCGGTCTGGCCGTGGTTGCGGTCGCCGAGACACAGGGCGCGATCCGGCGGGTCATGGCCGCAGGGGCCAGTTTCGTGCTCCGCGCCGGCGCCACGGGGGCCGAGTTGCGCGCCCTGGTGGCGGGGGCGGTGGAATTGACCCGACTGCGCCGGATCACGGCGCCGGAGACGCCTGACGCCGCGTCGTCCACCGGCAACCCGCGCCGTCCTCCGCGGCTGGATCTGCGGAGCATCGAGCGTGCCGCCTCGATGATCAACTCCACCGCAGACCTGGAGCAGGTGCTGCCGCAGATCTGCCGCGCCGCGGTCGAGCTTTTCGAGGTGGATCACAGCGGCCTGGTCGTGTTCGACGAGACCGGCGACAGCGGCGTGGTGCAGGCCGAATACCCGTGCCAGGGCACGGTAGGCGTTCGCATCGCTGTGCGCGGCGTCCCCGCCGAAGAGCGTCTCTTCTACGAGCGCCAACCAATCGTGCTCGATGATGTGGAGCGGGCCGCGGCAGAGGACCTCGGCCCGATCGCCGAGATTTTTGCCCGCTTTCGTATTCGCTCCATCCTCATCGTGCCGATTGTCAGCGAGGGGCGTGTGCTCGGCTCCTTCAGCCTCGACGCGATCGCGCGCCCGCGCCCGTTCAGCGACGAAGACGTCGAACTCAGCCGGATCTTCGCTGCCCAGATCGCAACGGCCCTGGATAAGGCGCGCCTGGTGCTGAAGGCCCGCCAGCAGGCCGATCAACTCGAAACGCTCCGACACGTTACCTTTGCCATGATCGCCGAGCGTGACGATCCGCGCCGGCTGTTGCGGACCATTGTCGCCCGGGCGGTGGAACTGCTACGCGCGCGGGGCGGCGGCATCTACGTGCACGATGAGCCGCATGGCCATCTGGAACTGGCGGCGGCTCACGGTCATGCCCCCGAACTGCTCGGCGCCCGCCTGCGGATCAACGAGGGGATGGCCGGGATGATCGTGGCCCAGCACTTGCCCTTCCTGATCGTCCAGGATTATGCAAACTGGCCCGGACGGGCGCGAACCTACGCCGAGAATTGCCCTTTCGAGGCGGTGATCGCGGTGCCGCTGAGCAGGGAACGGCGGATCCTCGGCGTGCTCTTCGTTGACGCTGAGCGCCAGCGCATCTTTACCGCGCAAGACGCCGGTTTGCTGCGCTTCTTCGCCGACCACGCCGCCATTGCGCTCGATCACGCCGCTCTGCTGCACCACATTCAGCATACCCACTTCCGTCTGGAATGGCTGGTGAGCGCCCTGCGCGAGATGGCCGCCGCCTCCGACACACCCTTGCGTGACGACCAGTTGCGGCTGATTTTCGAGCGCGCGACGGCAGGCCTGGATGGCGCGGAGGCGTGCCTGACCCGCCACGATCCGCCGCCCCCGGACGCGGATGGCTCGAACACGCTCTCGAGCGCGTCTGAGTTCGCGGCGATGACGGATACGGAACCGCGGACAGATGGGCCACTGGTGCGCGGGCCCGCGCCGGTCGGCGCGCCGGCGCTTGACGTCCGCGAAGCGCCGGTCTTCCAGGGTTTGCCAGGCAACGCCGACATCGATGGTCTGACGGCGCAGATCCTGCGTCTGTTTGCCGACCTTGCCGGGCGGAGGGGCGCCACGCCCGACGGCGAGGCGGCCTGGCGGGCGCTCTTCGCCGTCCTTCCGGGGGCAGTGCTGTGGTGTACCCCTGAAGGGCGCATCGTTGCCGCGACCGAGGGCGCCGCCGGTCTGCTCGGCCACACGACCGAGGAAGTGGCGGGCCAGCCACTGGCGCGCTTCCTGGACAGCGAGCAAGCCGCCAGGCGCCTGGCGCGCTTCCTGGCCACAGCAACGTCCGAGCCAGTTGCTGAAGAGATCGTCCTGCGCGCCCGCAGCGGAGCAACCTTACCGGCACAGCTTACCCTCACCGCGCTTGCCGGCCCCGGGGGAGAACGCCAGGGCGTACTGGCGCGCCTTGAGGATGCGATGTCGCCCCGGGCCGCCGAGGAGCGGCTGCGCCTGCTGGTGCGCGCCTCTCAGGCCCTCACCATCGCCGACGGGCCGCTGGAGGCGCTCCGCAACCTTGCCGATCTCCTGGTTGCGAGCCTTGGCCTGGCTTCCTGCCGCGTCTTCCTGCTCGAAGGACCGGGCCAGCTGGTGACCCAGGCGGTTAGAGCCGCCGCCGGCCTCCCCTGGGACGCCAGCGTGGGCGAACCGTTTCGCCTCGCCGACTGGCCCGATCTGGCCGCCGCGCTGGCCAATGATGGCCCGACGGTTATCACCTCCGAGGGCGACTCAACCTGGCTGCGCAGGTGGCTCGCGCCCGACGTCGCCCCGGAGGAGGCGCGGGCGCTGGCGCTCGTGCCCCTTCGCGACCGTCACCAGCCGGTCGGCTTGCTCGAAGCGGGGCGCCTGGGGGGCAGGGCGCGGGGCGGCTTCAGCGAAACCGAGCGCCAGGTGCTGGACGAAATCGCCCGGCACGTTGCCCCACTGATCGACCGCCTGCGCTTGCAGGAACGCGCCGAGTACCACCGCCTGCGCCTGGTCGCGCTGGAGCACGCCAGTCGGGTGCTGCGGGTGGACAGCGCCCCCGGGCAACTGCGGGCCGAGGAGGTCCTGCGCCTGGCGGTTGACATCCTGCACCAGACGCAAGGGGTGCTCTACACCT
>JAOACN010000646.1 GCA_026417815.1 Chloroflexaceae bacterium
ACGCAGCACGCTGCGTCCCCACGGGTCGTTTACAGGCAGCATAGGCCGATCACACCGCAGGGCGGTCACAACTCACGGGTGTGTCCCTTCGATCAAGCCGATCAAAACCGGATAGACCAGATCGATGCGCTGTTTCGGGTGGTTCGGGTCAATGACATCGTGGTCGAGGTTCAGTTCGGCGGGAAAGGTGTAGCTGCGGACGCTCGCGCCGTTGCGCGCCCACGACTCGCCAAAGGCCGCGGTGGCGCCATTGCTGATCGCCCCGTCGGCATCGTTGTTCACCAGCAGGATGTTCCGAACCGCCGGCGCCTTCCGTGCGGCATTGTCCTGCACGGCGAAGCTCAGACGCAGGAGGGCGCCGACAGCGTGGACGGGGTAGCGGGGGTAGGCGTAGGGCGGGCCGATGGCCCGCTCGCGCGCTTCGTTGTCCCACCACATGTAGAAGTTCGGGGTCGCCAGAATGGTGCTTGCCGCCGGGCGAGGACAGCGAACGCCTCTTTGATGTTTCCGATCGGACCACCCTTCGATGCCTTGCCAACGTACTCCGCGACCAGCATCGGCAGCTTCGCAACCTGCTGCCATTCCTCCGCGCTGAAACTCGCCTTGCCTGTCATCCTGTTTACCTCCTTCTGCCTGGTGCAGTGCACCCTATTGAACACCGCCCTATCGGCGGCTCAGGAAGAGCGTACTCCGGCGCCCTGTCAAAAACCCGTCAGATAGCATTTACATTCAACAAACCTTCGGCGCCGCGGAGGGCGCCGAGAGGCTCGGAGGTCTTCAACAAGCCCGGCCTCCTCGCTCCTCCCCGCGCACTCTGCGGTAAGCCTGACCGGGTATGTCAGACCAGATTCCTCTTGAGTCAGTGCGTGCGCATAATCGCCAGATCTCATTGGAAGGCCATATACGGCAATCCGAAATCCAAAATCCAAACTGGTATCGCCCTACGCGCTCCGGGCGCGCGCCGTGCCACGGAGTGGGCGTTGCCCCACCGGCTCGGCCTCGGCGATCAGCCGCGGCACCAGGTTGTGGCTATAGGCCAGGGCGACGGCCTGGGATCGGCTCTGCACCCCGAGCTTGGCGAAGATCTGGCCGCAGTGGAACTTGACCGTCGCGCGGCTCACGCACAGGCGCGCCCCGATCTCATTGTTGGAAAGTCCATGCGCCAGCAGGGCCAGCACCTCGCGCTCCCGCCGCGTGAGCGTTTCAACCCCCGGTTCGCGTGGCTGCGCCGAGAAGGTGATGCCCAGGACCTCAGGGGCGAAGACCTGCTGGCCGGCGGCGATGCTGCGCAGGGCCTGGGCCAGGGCCAGCGGCCTGGTATTCTTGAGCAGATAGCCCCGCGCGCCGGCTCTGAGCGCCTCCCGCACCCCTTCGGCATCGGCCTCCAGGGTAAACACGACCAAGGGGATGCACAGCGCCTCGAGCAGCCGACGAAGCGCCGCGGGCCACTCCGGCCCGAGCGCGTCAATCTCGACAAGCGCGACGGTCGCCGCGCGCGCCGGGCCTAGCCGGAGCGCAACATGGAGGTCGAAGGCCTCACCGACAAGTTGCAGGTCGGGAAATGCGGCGAGCAACTGGCGCACGCCGGCGTGGACGAGCGGCAGGGGGTCGATCGTCAGGATGCGAATGGTTGTTGGCTCAGCCATGGCTATTCCTGGGGCCTCAATCTATTCTAGTCGTTCCGTTCGTAGTGATCGCCCTCATAGGAGGACGACTGAAATGGTCATTACGTAGCGTTTCCCTGGGTGAAAAGTGTTATCGCTTTGGGTTGCAAGGTTGTAACGACTTATGATCTTTAAGAAATAAATCCGGTATAGCCCGCGAAGGCGGACTTCGCATCGGTAGCCCGCGGCTTCAGCCGCCGGGCTATAGCTTTTTGCCGCTGGCGGGGGTTGCGGGGGCCGCAGTCCCCCTCCGAACCTCCTCCCAGCGGAAGGCGCGGCAGGTGAGAAAGTAGAGATAGGGCGAATACCGGTTCATATTCTTAATCTTCATCAGGCTCCCGGCGGGCCGGTGGGCCGCGGCACGTGCAGAACATTTCGTTACACCCAGCAGGACCACGGTAGCGGCGAGCGCCCCGGCGAGACGGATCACGCTCATTGTCTTGCACCTCTGGTGTCGGCGCGGCTTGCCGCCGCGCATCGGGACGTGACGTTCGGCGGCAAGCCGCACCTGGTGTAGTAACAGGCGCTTAGCGGAAACAGGATACTCCTTCGCCTTGTCAGAATCTTGTCAAAGGCGTATCATGGCTTTCGTATGGCAATTTTGACCCTCAAGCTGCTTGGCGCCGTCGCCGTTGAGCTGAATGGCCGGCCGCTGCGCTTTTCGCGCCGGGCCGGGCTTGCGTTGCTGATCTACCTGGCCTGCGCCGGGCGCTCCCAGGCGCGCGCCACCCTCGCCACGCTGATCGCCGGCGAGAGCGATGAGCCGAAGGCGGCCATGGCCGTCAGCAACGCGCTGCGCGATCTGCGAGCCGTGCTCGGCGATGACCTCCAGGCCGACAAGCAGACGGTCACACTTGCCCCCACCCTCACTGTCGCCCTCGACGTGGCCGACTTCGAGGCCGCGGCCCACCTGGCGCTCCAGCGGGATGATCTGGAGGCCCTGCGCGCCGCTGCCGCCGCCTACGGCGGTGAATTCGCCCGTGGCTTCCACCTCCGCGACGCGCCTGCCTTCGATGACTGGTTGCACTACGAGCGCGAGCGGCTGCGCGACCAGTACGTGCGCGTGCTGGAACGACTGGCCGATGCCGAGGAGCGGGCCGGCGATCTGCGGGCCGCGATCGCGACCACCCGCCGCCTGCTTGCCGAGGAGCCCTGGCGCGAGGAGGCCCACCGCAGCCTGATGCGCCTGCTGGCCCGCGATGGCCAGCGCGCCGCCGCGCTGCACCAGTTCGCCCGCTGTCGCGATCTCCTCCAGCGCGAGTTTGGCGCCAAGCCGCAACCCGAGACCCTCCGCCTCTATGAGCAGCTTCAGGCCGGGCCGCTCGCCCCGCCCCACAATCTGCCGGCGCGCGCCATGGCCTTTGTCGATCGCCCGGCTGAACGCGCCCTGCTCACCACCCAGTTGCTGCAGCCCGATTGCCGCCTGGTCACCATCACCGGCATCGGCGGCGCGGGCAAGACACGCCTCGCCCTGGAGATCGCCGCGACCTTCACCCGGCCCGCCCTGCCCGACCAGCTCGCCTTTCCCGATGGGGTTTTCCTGGTCACCTGTGATGAGACTGATTGGTCCAGCTCCGTTGAGGTGCGCCAGTTCGCGCAGGCGGTCCTGCGCAGCCTCAAGCTCATGGTCGAGCCGGGCGCCGATCCGCAAACGGTTCTGCTGGGCTGGTTGGCCGCGCGCCGGCTGTTGCTGATCATTGACAACGCCGAGGTGGAACCTGCGGTGGCCCCGCTGGTCAGCGCGATCCTCGCCGCCGCGCCCGAAGTGCGCCTGCTGGTGACCTCGCGGGTGCGGCTGCGGCTCGCGGCGGAGTGGGTCTTCGATCTGGGCGGCCTCAGCCTGCCCGCCGGCCCCGAGGATCTGCCGGGCAGCGCCGCGGGCCAGCTCTTCCTGGAACGGGCGCGGGCGGCGCGCCTCCAGCACCCGCCGGGCCTCGACGACTACCCGCATATCGTCCGCATCTGCCAACTGGTCAACGGGCTGCCGCTGGCCATCGTGCTCGCCGCCGGGCGGCTGCGGGCCCTCGACTGCGCCGCAATCGCCGATGAACTTGCCTGTAGTCTCGACCTGCTGGTCAGCGACGAGACCGACCTGCCGGTACGGCAGCGCCGCCTCGACGCCGTGATCCGCTGGTCCTGCGCGCGGCTCAGCCCCGAAGAGGCCATGGTCCTGCGGCGCCTGGCCATCTTCCCCGGGGCCTTTGATCGCCCGGCGGCCCGGGCAGTAGGCAGTTGTGCGCCTCAAGTG
Organism: Chloroflexaceae bacterium; assembly: GCA_026417815.1. GTDB lineage: Bacteria > Chloroflexota > Chloroflexia > Chloroflexales > Chloroflexaceae > JACAEO01. Next base: position 3,913 of record JAOACN010000646.1, read on the forward strand.
CTGGAGACCCTGATTGACTACGGGTTGCTCACCCGCACCGGTGAGCGTGCCTACAGCCTGCATCCGCTGGTGCGGCGCTTCGCCGCCGAGGAACTGGCGCAACATCCCGATGAACAGGCCCAGGCCGAACTGCGCCACGCCGGCCATTTCATCCGCATGGTTGCCACGGTGGGGGAACGAGTTGCCCGTAACGCGAACGCGATCTATGACCTGATGGACCACTGGAGCGACCTGAACCTCGCCTGGGGCTGGGCCATCGCCCGGAGCAACCGCGAGTACATCGCGCGACTGCGCCCTGGTATGGTCCAGGTGTGGTACGCCCTCGGCCTCTTTCAGGAAGGCGCCGCGCAGTGCCAGCGGGCGGTAGCGGCCCTGGGCGGGAGCGGCGCGCCGCACACGGTGAGCCGCGCCGATGGGTTGGAGATCATCGAACTGCTGCTGGCCGCGGCCTGGCTCCATCTGCACCAGGGTGAAGCCTCCCAGACGCTCGCGGCGTTGGAGCGGGCCCGCGCCTTCGCCCCCGCCGACGACGACGCCCTCTCAGCCCGCATTGACCACCTCCAGGGCAACCAGCTCTACCTCCAGACCCGCTATCGGGCCGCCCGACCGCTCCTGGAGCGCGCCCTCGCCGCCGCGATCCGGCGCGAGGACCGGCAGGGCGAACTGGCGACCCGGAGCCTGCTCGCCCGCCTGGCCTTGCGGGCGGGCGATCTCGCGTTGATGCGCGCGACGGTTGCGGCCGCCTGGCAACGCTTCGACGACCGCGAACCGTCCCTCGACCTGATCCTGCTTGGGTATGCCGAGGCCTGTCTCGCGGTAGAGGTCGGCGATCTGGCCGCGGCCCGGACACTGCTTGAGCGACGCTCCGTTCGCTCGCAAGCGCCCGAAATCGTTCAGTTGCGCTTCTGGCACTGGTCGCTTCAGATCGCGGTTGCTACGGCTGAAGGGCGCCTGGCGGCTGCCGAGGAGCAGATGCGCCATGCCGCGGGCTATGCCGCCGAGACGGTCCACGGGTTCATCAGCGTTCACCTTACGGCCATGCTGGGCGACGCCTTGCTTGCCCAGGGCGCGCTCGAAGAGGCCGATGCGACCTATGTCCAGGCGCTCGAGGTTGCGACGCGGCTGAACATGCCACGCCCGCGCTGCGTGGCGCTGCTGGGCCGCGCTCACGCTGCCGAACTGCGCGGCGACGCGGCCCGCGCCCACGCCCTCGCCAGCGAGGGGCTGCAGATCGCATCCGACGAGGGCTATCAACGCCTCCAGCGGAAGGCCCACCTGCTGCTGGGGCGCGGCCTGGCGGGCCTCGGGCGCTATGCCGAAGCCGCCGCGGCCTTTGCCCAGGCCCGGGCCGCCGACGAGGCCGTGGGCCACTCCGTGCAGGCCGCCGAGGCCGCTGTCGCCGAGGCCCAGGCGCTCTACCTGCACGGCGACCTGGCGGCGGCCCGGAGGCGCCTGGAACCCTGCCTGCCGTTGCTGCTCAGTGGGCAGCTTATCGGCGCCGAAGAGCCGGTGCGCGCGCTGCGCGCCGCCGCCGAGGTGCTGGGGGCGGCGGACGACCCCCGTGGCGCGCAACTCCCCGCCCGGGCGCGCGCCGAGCTCGAGCGGCGCGCCGCCCTGGTGCGGCCCGAGCGCCGCGACGCCTTTCTGAACGCCATCCCCGCTCATCGCGGGCTGCTGGGCGCTGGTGAGCTGGTCGCCCGGTAATGCCCGGCGAGCCGTTGCGTAGAGGTGTGGAGGTGTAGAGGTGTAAGGTGTGAAGATGTGCAGCAGATAGTCACGCCCCAGCCCAAAGATGACAGCCCTCGCCCTTCCACGCATCGGATTGGCGCTCCTCCCCCTCCCCCGCCTCGCTACGCTCGGCGCCCCCTCCCTCTCCACTGCAGGTGGAGAGGGAGGGGGCTGGGGG
>JAOACN010000698.1 GCA_026417815.1 Chloroflexaceae bacterium
AGAGACAGGGCCAAGGTGTTGCCCGCCGATGGCCCCGCCCTGGGCGCGCTCGCCGCCGATCACCGCGTTTTCGATAAACGCGCTGTCCAGCACTTCGGTCCGGCTGCTGTTCTCGTACATGTTCACGTAGATCGCGCCGCCCGAGTTGTAGGCGCGGTTGTTGGTAAAGGCGCTGCGCGCCGCCCGGAACAGGCCGTTCTCGCCACCCAGACCATCAATGTAGATCGCGCCGCCCAGGCTGTCTTGCGGCCGCGCGCCGATGGCGCTGTTGTTGCTGAACTCGCTGTCCTCGACAACCAGACCGCTCTGGAGGATGTGGATCGCGCCGCCCGCGGCGTTGTTGGCGTCGTTGCCGATGAAGCGACTGTTCCGCACCGTCACCGATCCACCTTGCGAGTAGATCGCCCCGCCGCCGTAGTCGTAGGCGTCGCCGCGCGTCAGGCTGGTGACCGTGGAGTCGTTATCCTCGAAGGTGACATTTTCGACGACGAGGGCCGGTTTGAAGGCCGGATTGGCAGCGCCGAAGACGCTGGCGATGGCGCCGCCGTTGGCGGCGTCATTGGCGCCGCTGGCCCGCCCGCCGGTGATCGTGAGGTTCCGCAGCCTCAGCACGCTGCTCCCCTGCGCGCCAATGGTGCGATGCGCGATGATCCGGCTATTCTGGCCCCGCAAGGTGATCAGCCCGCCGCCGTCAATCGTCGTCTCCGGCGCCGTGATCTCGAAGGGCGCGCTCACCGTAATGCTCACAGGCGCGCTCCCGCAGTTGAAGCTGATGCTGCCGCCCCCCGCCAGCGTCGCACGCAGGTTTGCTTCGGTGCAACTGCCGGGCGTGCCGTCGCCGACGATCTTCGGAGCGGCGCGCGCGGTGGGCAGAGCGGGCAGGGTTGACAGGATCAGCAGCCCGATCAGGGTCAGCGTAAAACGTTGGAGGGTTAGGCGCAGCATAGGCCTTTCCTGACACGATGTTCATATATGGCAGTCCTCTTCAGGTTGTGAAGCCCGGCGTATCAGACGCACTCGTCGGGACGCAGCACGCTGCGTCCTTGGGACGCAGCACGCTGCGTCCCAAGGACGCAGCGTGCTGCGTCCTTACGCACGGCCGCTGTTGAGAGACGGCGCAGGACTGCTACAGCGTCAGTTGCAGTCTATCCCTACGACGGCTACGCGGGCAACGGTACCTCCATCCTAATGGCGATTATTACCTCCGTGCGACTTTGTCTCGCGGCGGCGGTGCGGGGGTGCAGGCAGGACCTGGGCAACGTCCACGGGGCAAGCCGCCGAACCCGCTCGTTTCGGTGGTTCTGGCGGCTACGCCGCCCCGGACCCCGCCGTGAGAGACGGACGTTGCTCAAGCCCCGGGGGGTGCGAGGTGTTTGTTGACATCCCTGCCACCTCTGGGCTATAGTGCAACCATCGAGGTGTATCCCCGCTGTCTACGCAACGTTATGGTCCAGTCGCTCGATCGTGCCTTTGATGTGCTCGAGGCGTTGGCGGAGGCCGATGACGACATCAGTCTCTCGCAACTGACCGAGCGCGTTGGTTTGCCCCTGGGCACGGTGCATCGCCTGCTAGGGAGCCTGGTGGCGCGTGGCTATGCCGCCCAGGATCGCGATACGCGCCTCTACGGTCCCGGGCCGCGCCTGCTGCAAGTGGCGGCCCGCGCCGCCAGCAATCGCCGCTTTCACCTCAGCCGCATCGCCCGCCCGGTGCTCCAGCGCCTCACCGAGGCAACTGAAGAGACCAGCAACCTGGTCGTGTTGCAGAATAACGAGGGGGTCTATAGCGAGCAGGTCTCCAGCCCGCGCATGGTGCGGATGTTCACCGAGGTCGGGCAGCGCGCTCCCCTGTACTGTACCGGGAGCGGCAAGGCCATCCTCTCGACCTTTTCCCCTGAACAACTCGATGCGTACCTGGAGCATACGGCGTTGCAGGGCTTCACCCCCCATACGGTCACCAGCGCCGAACGCCTGCGCGAGGAGCTTGAGGCCGCCCGCGCCCGGGGCTTCGCCCTCGACGATGAGGAGCGCGAACTGGGGGTGTGCTGCGTCGCCGCGCCCATCTTCGACCGCTTCGGTCGCTGCGTGGCCGCGATCAGCATCTCCGGTCCTACGGCGCGTCTGTCGCTCGAACGGGCGCGCGCCCTCGGCCCGCTGGTGCGGCAGGCCGCCGATGAGTGCAGCGCCCGCCTGGGGTACTGCCCCCCTGTTCGGATTGAAACGACCGAAGAACCGTAGCGCGACCCTCCCGGTTGCGCCAGCAGGAGCAAGCAGGTTACGCTTCTGAAACCCGACTCGCCTGTAGCGTTTCTCGAAAGGATTGACCTGCAACGCTGGCGGTGCGAGCGCAGCGAGCCACACGGCTCGGTGTGCTCAGCAGATTAAGCATTCCGGTCAGTGCTCTATGGACCCTCAACGCCTCTGGACGGCATCGCTGCGCGTCGCGCCCTGCGGCGATGCCATCATCGCGGTCATGGCCGCGGCCCTGGCCGCCGTCGAGCCCGGCGCCGCCGTGCGGCGCTGCCTGGGCCGCGACGGCGATACCCTCCGCGCCGGTGAGCGCGCCTTCGATCTGCGAACCACTGACCGGGTCTTCGTCATCGGCGCGGGGAAGGCCGGCGCTCCCATGGCCCGCGCCGCCGCCGCCGTCCTCGGCGCGCAACTGACCGCGGGACTGGTAGTGGTGAAGGACGGCCACCTCGACGGCGCGCCCCCGCCCCGCGTGGCCATCGTTGAGGCGGGGCACCCTGTACCCGATGAACGTGGCGTTGCCGCTGCCCGGCGTATGGCCGACATGCTCCGCAACCTTACCCCGCGCGACCTGGTGATCGCCCTGATTTCCGGCGGCGGTTCGGCCCTGCTGACCATGCCCGCCCCGGGGGTCGCCCTCGCCGATCTGCAGGCCCTCACCGCCGAACTCCTCGCCTCAGGGGCGAGTATCGGCGAGATCAACGCCCTGCGCAAGCACCTCGACCTGGTGAAGGGCGGCGGCCTGGCGCGCATGGTCCATCCCGCGGCCCTGGTGACACTCGTGCTCTCCGATGTGGTCGGCAACCCCCTCGATGTGATCGCCTCCGGTCCCACCGTGGCCGATAGCAGCACCTTCGCCGATGCCTGGGCCGTTCTGGAGCGTTACGGGCTGGTTGAGCGCGTGTCACCCGCCATTGTCGCGCATCTGCGCGCCGGGATGGCTGGCGCCCTTCCCGAGACGCCCAAACCCGGCGATCCTGCGCTGGCCTCAGCCAGCACCATCCTGGTGGGCAGCAACCAGATCGCCGCCGATGCCGCCCTCGCCGCCGCACGGGCCGCTGGTTTCCACACCCTGCTCCTCACCACCTTTCTGGAAGGTGAAGCGCGAGAAGCCGGGCGCTTCCTGGCCGCCGTGCTGCGTGAACTTGCCGCCAGTGGCCGGCCCCTGCCTCGTCCGGCCTGTGTGGTGGCGGGCGGCGAAACGACTGTGACCCTTCGCGGCGATGGACGCGGCGGGCGCAACCAGGAACTGGCCCTCGCCGCTGCCCTGGCCCTCGTCGGCACACCTGACGTGGCCCTCATCGCCCTGGCTACCGACGGCGGTGATGGCCCCACCGATGCTGCCGGGGCCGTCGCCACCGGCCATACCGTGGGCCGCGCCCGCGCCCTGGGCCTCGACCCCGCCGCCCACCTGGCGCGGAATGACGCCTATCCCTTCTTCGAGGCCCTCGATGACCTGCTGCGCCCCGGCCCGACGACGACCAATGTGAACGATCTGACGTTTTTGTTCGCATGGTGAGGCCAGGACGAGGGGCAACCGGGTTTCCGCACGCCCCTCCCCGGATGGGAACACTGTGGCGCAACCCACCCGGCTGCGGAAACCAGGTTGCCCTATGGCCCCCGCCTACGGGAGGACGCTGCCGGCCCCCCGGACTTCGCTGGATGCGTCGTATTCCCGCACTTCCGCCCAGTCGAGGAACACGCCAAGCTGACGGCCATCGGGAGCGGTGAAGGTGCCGCTGCGCAGGGCGATCTCCTCCCCCGCCGCCGGCAACAGTACCCGCACGGTGCGCCACCGCTGATCCACCGCTGCAAGCGCGCAGGCGCCCCCGGCGCAGATGCGCAGCGGCACCGCCCTGCCATCGGGCCAGGGCGCCGTTACCCGCAGGGTCAGCAGGCCCGGCACGGACGCCCCGCTTCCCAGGCGCAGCCGCCCGTCGCCGCCGGTCCAGCGTCCGGTAGCCTGGTGGGCCCGTTCCCCCGGATGAACCTGACCCACATAGCCATAGTCCAGCCCGTTACCGAGATCGATCGCCAGAGCGGGGCGGGGGCGGAGGAAGCGGTAGCTCCAGTCAGTGAGCCGGCCCGGATCGAGGTAGCGCCCCTCGAAGGCCCTGCGGGCCTCATCATCGCGCCCCCGCTCGCGCAGCAAGTCGCCGCGACGCGCGCTGGCGGCAGGATAGGGGCCGGCCAGGGCGAAGGCCAGGTCGTAGGCGCTGGCCGCCCCATCCAGGTCGCCCCGACGCCGCCGCAGGTCCCCGAGGACCAGCCAGCCATCGGGGGTTTCGTCCGCCGCCAGGGCGGCCAGGTAGGCGCGCTCCGCGACTTCGAGCCGACCCGCCGCCGCCAACCCGTCGCCGGCCCAGCGGTAGAGGCTGCGCGGTGCGCCATCCAGCGCCCACGACCATGGGTAGTAGAGCAGGAGCGGCAGCAGCGCCAGCGCCAGCGGCGCCGCGACTGCCAGGCCCGCCAGGGGACGCGGCCGCGCCCCGCGCACGAGCGCGTCGGCGCCAACGCCCGCCAGTGGCAACAGGGCAATGAATAGAAAGTGCCGGTAACGCCCCTCGGCATGGGTCAGCAACGTCACAGCAATAAACAGCGCCATCCACAGGGCCAGCAGGAGGGCCAACCCGTCGCGCCGTGACAGCCTATGCGCCAGGCCGAAGCCGGCCAGGAGCAGCACCACCAGGTAGAGGAGGTCATCGAGGAGCAACCCCGTTAGGAACAGGTGCGGTGGCGGGTCGGCATAGTAACTGGGCAGCAGAAAGCGGTCCTGAATGATTTTCACCGCCCAGAGGCGGCTCCACTCCACCGGGAGCTTCCGCAGCGCAATAGCGGGATCTTCGCGCAGTCGCGCCAGTCCCCGCCGGGTGGCCTCGTTGGCCCGCGCCACCGGATCGGGAATGGCTTCAAGCGTGCGGTTGATCGCGCCGAGATCCTCGCGCGGCTCGTAGAAGGCCCACAGGTTGTAGGCAAAGCCCGTCTCGACCAGCACACAGGCGCTGTAGACCCGGCAGTTCCGGAGCGTCCACGGAGCAATCACCAGCGCCGCGCAGACGGCCGGCAACAGGGCCGCCAGGGCGCCCCGTGGCCACGGCCAGCTCCTGCGCCGCGTGCCAACCACGGCAACCCACAGCATCAACGCCGGCAGAAACACCAGCGCCGCCGAACGGGTGAGGCTCGCCAGCCCCAACAGCGCGCCAGCCAGCGCCAGCCGCCATGCGCCCCCGGCGCGCCGCCAGACCGCCAGGGCCAGGAGCGTGCCGCCGAAGAGCAGGCTGAAGAGCGTTTCGCTCATGTACAGGCTGGCAAAGGTGGCGTTGGTCTGGAGCAGTGCCGCGGCGAGGGCCGCCAGCAGCGCCGCCCGCTTGCCACTGGCGGGGGCCAGTTCGCCGGCCAGCCGGTACACCA
>JAOACN010000140.1 GCA_026417815.1 Chloroflexaceae bacterium
CCGGGCTGGCAGCCGGACGCTACTGCGTTGACGTGGACGAGACCACCGTCCCGGCGGGTCTGACCCTGACCACCAACAACGACCCGCTGCTGGTCAACCTCGGCCCCGGCCAGAGCTTCCTGAACGCCGACTTCGGCTACCGTGAGTTCGTCTGCGGGCTGAGCGTGAACGGAAGGTGTCTGGTTACTCCACCGCCCACTCAGGACCTGGTCTGTCGCGACAAGATTGTGGCCACCACCCTGCGCTACACCGGTCCATCGATCGCTGGCGCCACCGTCGAGTTCCGCCCCGACCGCTCGCCGGCCGTGCGCTATACCAACGTCAACCTTGTGTCCGGCGAGACCGTGCTGACGCTGCCCAGCGAGAATGGATTTACGGTGGACGCGCGTCCTGATGGTTCCGAACTGGGCGCCAAGACCACGATCCTGATCAACGGAGTGGCCCAGATCATCCACACCAGTTGCTCGACGCCATACGTGGCCGGGCAGCCCGCGCCGCTTGACGACAAGTCCCCGGCGGTGCCAGGGAATCCCAACCCGAGCAAAGGCGACCCGTCGCCCACCTGGTTCGTGGAGAACTTCTTCGATAAGACTGCGGGCCTCGTCCAACTGCCGACCCCGCCGCAGCTCTCCGAGAGCTGCAGCATTCAGGCAGTTGCCGCACCAAGCTGTACGTCGGAAGGCAAGCCGACCAGCCTGACGTTCCGCTACACCGGTGCGGCGTGCGATCCGACCGGCAACAGGCAGGGCAGCAAGTTCGTGTGCAGCGGCTCTCCCAACAACGCCGAGCCGGTACAACTTGTCGTGACGAGGGATGCCGACAAGATCAGCGTCAGCCCGAGCGGCCAGACGATCAGGGTGGGTGACCTGGTCACCCTCACCAGGACAGACGGCAGAAGCTTTGCCGCTGACACGTTCCTGGCCATTCGGCAGGGCGCCACGACCCTGCAGACGCTGACCATTCACACCTCGTGCTCGCAACCCCTGGCCGTCGGCGACCGCTTCGGCAGCCTGACGCTGGTCGCCTTCAACGGCAAGCGCGCTGGCGCCGAGGTCACCTTCATCACCGAGGTGCGCAACAGCGCCACGGGCGCGCCTCTGAGCAACGTGCGCGTGACCGACAATCCTTTCAACAACCTGCTCAACCCGTTCGGTTTCGCGCTGGGCGCGGGTGCTTCACGCCAGCTTGATCCGGTTGTGGCGAACATTGAGACGTCCACAAACTACGTGGTCACTGCAGTCGGCACGCTGCCCAACGGGCAAGTCTGCACCGCGAGCGATACGGTGCCGGTGGTAGTTACGCGATAAGGTCTATAGAGCTACACGTCGAAGCTCAAGGACCGCTCAAGTGGCGTACACCGGTCCGGGCATCGGGGGGAGGCCATTCCTCCCCCCAGCTCCATCATACGTACCTACAACGAGGAGCGCAGCGGGAAACAACAAGCTTTCCACTGCGCTCCTCTGCGTGCTTTCATAGCATTTCGGATTGTGGATTTTCAATTGCCGTATATCCTGTCACGTTGCCGCGGGCGGAGGTTGCGGCGGCCCCGGGCCCGCGAAGATCTTCCCTTCCCGGTGCAGCGCGGCTTCGCCGCACCAGGACGAGGAAAGCTCGGAGGGGTGTAGTTCCTCCGAACCTCCTCACAGCGGAAACTGCGGCAAGTGGCTAGAGATATGGCGCCCCGTGCAACCTGGCGATGATACACATGCACACTATTCAGCAGGAATTGGTCTAAGGAGATCATTGAATTCTACCTGGCGGGGTGCTACCATGCCGAGCACCACACTATCAACAATGGCGCTGGTATCGTTTCGCGCCAGCAAGCACGGCAAGAACGCGCGATGATGCCACGCAACGTCGAGGCAGCCATGCCCTACCGCCTCTACCTCTGCACCGGTCCCCGCTGCGCAGCGCGCGCCACTGGCACGTATGAGGCTCTCGAGAACGCCCTGTGGGAGGCGGGTTTGCTCGGCGCCGTCGAACTACGCTTCAGCGGCTGCCAGGACCGCTGCGACCACGGCCCGAACCTGCTTGTTCAGCCTGGCGACCGTCGCTACGCCAGCGTGACCCCCCAACGCGCGGCGGCGATCGTTGAAGAGCTCGTGTCGAATAACGACCCCGGGTGAAGGGCCGCCCCGCGAGCCGGGAAGATGCAGCGATGAACGTCTCCTGTGTCCGGACTGGTCAGTTCGCGCCGGCTGTCACCCCGAGCGAAGCAAGGGGGCTTCCAGCCACGGGAGCCGAGGATTCCTCGCGGCGTGTACCCTGCGCCCTTCGCTGCGCTCAGAGTAAACTCCGCCGAAGGGCTCAGAGTGACGGGGGTCCGCGGCGGGGTAGAGGGCGGAATAGCCGCCCCACGGGTGGTTTTCTGGAGGTGCTGGCGACGCAGCCGCCAGCACCTCTAGAAAACCGGGGGCCGGGGCCTGGCCACGAACCTTGCCCTGCCGGATGACTTTCGACAGAAACACCTTTCGTAATTCTCTGGTATAATAGAAAAGTAGCTGTCCCACTCTCCACGAACCGACACCTCCTGCGAGTATTCCGGAGCACATCCATGGGTCTCTTTACGCGCGGCGCGCCCCAGATCACCGAGCAGCAGGTGCTTGCCGCCCTCAGCCAGGTACAGGAGCCGGAGCTCGGCGGCGACATCGTCTCGCGGCGCATGGTCAAGGACGTGAAGATCAACGGCGGGGCCGTGAGCTTCACCATTGAACTCACCACGCCGGCCTGTCCGCTGAAGGATCAGATTCAGGCTGAGGCGGAAGCCGCGGTTCGGGCGTTACCGGGAGTAGAGGAGGTCGGCATCGAGTTTACGGCCAACACGCGCCGCCCGGCGGGCATTCCCGAACAGGCGCCCATCCCCGGCGTGGCGAACGTGATCGCCGTGGCGGCCGGTAAGGGCGGGGTGGGCAAGAGCACCGTCGCGGCCAATCTGGCCGTGGCCCTGGGGCTGGAGGGCGCGCGGGTCGGGCTGCTCGACGCGGACGTGTTCGGGCCGAGCATGCCGCTGATGTTCGGGGTGCGCGGGCAGCCCGAAGCCTTCCAGAACGAGAAGGGTGAGGCGATGATGATCCCGCTGGAGGGCCACGGCATCAAGCTAATCTCGGTCGGCTTTCTGATTGACGAGAGCCAGCCGGTGATCTGGCGTGGGCCGATGGTGAGCCAGTTGCTCCGGCAGTTTCTCTACAATGTGGCCTGGGCGCCCCTCGACTACCTGATCATTGACCTGCCGCCCGGCACGGGCGATGTGGCGTTGACACTGGCGCAGAGCCTGCCCCTGACGGGCAGCCTGATCGTCACCACGCCGCAGGCCGTGGCCACGGCCGATGTGATCAAGGCCATGGAGATGTTCAAAAAGGTGAACGTGCCGTTGCTGGGCATCGTCGAGAACATGGCCTACTTCGTGGCCCCCGACACGGGGAAGCGCTACGACATCTTCGGCGTGGGCGGCGGCGAGCGCCTCGCGGCGCGCCTGGGCGTGCCCTTGCTGGGACAGATCCCCCTGGGCATTGCCGTGCGCGAGGGTGGCGACAGCGGCGCCCCGGCGGTGATCAGTGACGCCCCTGACGCCTATGCCGAGGTCTTCCGCCAGATCGCCCGCCAGCTCGCCGCGCGGATCAGTGTGCTCAAGTTCGCCGCCGCGTAATTGTTTTGTGGGGCTGTGGAGGTGGGGAGGTGTAGAGATGTAGGGGTGTGGGGAGCTGTAGAGGGGCGGGGTTACAGAGGAATGCCCACACCTCCACACCTCCCCACCTCCTTACCTCCCCACCTCCCCACCTCCCATCGCAATGAGGCGTGCCATGACGAACGAACACCCGATGAAGGGCGTCGTCCCGATCAGCTTCTACGAGCCGCAGCGCCTTCCGCACTATCCAACCGACGTTCCCGCCCACGACAGCTTTGGCCGGCGCATCGATTATCTGCGCGTCTCGCTGACCGACCGCTGCAATATGCGCTGCGTCTACTGCATGCCGGCGATGGGGATGCGTTTCCAGCCCCGCCCCGAGTTGCTGACCAACGACGAGTTGTTGCTGGTGGTGCGCGCCGCCGCCGCCGCTGGCTTCCGCAAACTGCGGCTTACCGGCGGCGAGCCGACCCTGCGCCAGGATCTGGTCGAGTTGATCCGCGCCATGAAGGCTATCCCCGGCATCGAACAGATCGCCCTGACCACCAACGCCCTGCGGTTGCGGCGGCTGGCTGCGCCGCTCAAGGCCGCCGGGCTCGACCGGGTGAACATCAGCATTGACAGCCTTGACCCGGTGAAGTTCCGCCAGATGACCCGTGGCGGCAACCTCGACGAGGTCTGGGCGGGCATTCGGGCCGCCGACGAAGCGGGCCTGCACCCGATCAAGCTCAACGCGGTGGTGGTGCGCGGGATGAACGACGACGAGGTGGTACAGCTTGCCGCCCTGACCACGCAACACCCCTGGGAGTTCCGCTTCATCGAGGTCATGCCGCTGACCGGCGTGGCCGGACTGGCCGAAGAGGGCGTGGTCAGCACCGCCGAACTGATCGCCCGCATCGAGGCCCACTTTGGCCCGCTGATCCCCTACGGGCAGGACCCGGCCGACCCGGCGCGGCGCTACCGCATTCAGGGCGCGCCGGGCAAACTCGGCTTCATCAGCGCCGTTACCGACCCCTTCTGCGCCACCTGCAACCGCATGCGTCTCACCGCCGATGGGCGGTTGCACCTCTGCCTGCTCCGCGACGACGAAGTGGATCTGCGGGCGGCCATCCGCGCCGGGGCAACCCAGGCCGAGGTGGAGCAACTGATCCGCCATGCGGTGCAGTTGAAGCCCTGGGGCCACGGTCTGCCCGAAGGCGTGCTGCCGACCCTGCGGGGCATGTCGGAACTGGGGGGCTAAGATCAGGGATTTTGGGAGGGCTCGGGAGGGTCTCGCCC
>JAOACN010000145.1 GCA_026417815.1 Chloroflexaceae bacterium
AGATGTGTATAAGAGACAGGCCCTGGTCGAGGCGGCCCGCTACGACCGGCGCATCGTTGTGGAACAGGGGATTCCGGCGCGCGAGATCGAGGTCAGCGTGCTTGGCAACGACGCGCCGGAAGCCAGCGTGCCCGGCGAGATCGTGCCGTCGGGCGAATGGTACGACTACACCGCCAAATATCTCGCCGGGGCCTCACGCCTGTTGATCCCCGCTCCGCTCGAGGCCGATCTGGCCGAACGGGCCCGCGCCCTCGCCCTGCGGGCCTTTCTAGCGATTGACGGGGCCGGCCTGTCGCGGGTTGATTTTCTGCTCGACCGCGAGAGCGGCGCCCTCTGGGTGAACGAAGTAAACACCATGCCCGGCTTCACGCCGATCAGCATGTACCCCCAATTGTGGGCCGCCAGCGGGCTGGCCTATCCCGATCTGCTCGACCGGCTCATTCAACTGGCGCTGGAACGCCATCAGCAACGCCGCCTTACGCGGCCCGAATAGCGGTAACCAACGTTTCTCCCGCAATCCGCCGTCGCAAATCAAAGAATCTACAATCGCACTATGGAGTATAACACCCCCAACACCCGTGAACGCATCGCGGCGCGTCGCCAGCAGCGGCGGGCCGCGCCACCCCCGGCGCCGCGCCGGCCACCGGCCACCCCTGCGCCGGGCCAGCAGGCCGTGCCGGGTATGCGGCGCTCGCTGAGTTCCTGGCTGGCAAACGGCCGGCTCCTCAGCCTGGTCCTCTGCATCGCCGCCATAGGCCTCATGGCCCATGCCCTCACCTCCCCGCGCTTCAGCGTGTGGCAGATCCGCGTCGAGGGCAACCGCATCCTCGAAGCCGACCTGGTGGCCGACCTGGCCGGCGCGTTCGGGCGGCCCATCTGGTTCGTGAAACCCGCCGCCGTCGCGGCCCGCTTGCGCGAGAACGCCTACATCGCCTCCGCCTCGGTTGACCTGGCCCTGCCCGATGTCATGCGCATCCGCATCGTCGAACGCCGCCCCGAAGTGCGCTGGCAGGCGGGCGGGGTGCACTACCTGGTGGACGGAACCGGCAAGGTCCTCGGCCCGGCCCGCGAAAGCGCAACCGAAGACGTGCTGGTCATCGCCGACACCTCGCACCTGGAGTTGAAGCCCAATGACCTGGTGGACGTTGACGCCGTGCACCTGGCCCAGGAACTGGCCCTGCGCCTGCCGGTGGAACTGGGCCTTACCCCGGCCCAGATCGGCTGGGACTACGGCCTGGGCGTGTTTGTGCGTGGCCCGCTCGGGCAGACGATCGTCTTTGGCCGCAGTGAGAACCTCGATCGTAAATTGGCCATATTGAACGTATTGTTACAGGATCAAACTGCGTTTACGTATCTCGATCTACGATCATCGAACCCGTACTACCAGAACCGGGCGCCTGCCGCGCCGGCCCCGTAGACTCCTGAGGCGTGGAAGAGGGCAACCCTTTCCGCGGTTGCGCGCCAACTGCGAGAAGATGAGAGAACGCTATGCAACGAACCATCGTTGGAATCGATGTCGGTACCACCAAGGTCTGCACCATCGTGGCCCAGGTATCCGACGTGGGCAAGCTCAACATCCTGGGGGTTGGCCTCACCCCGAGCAAAGGGCTCGACAAAGGCGTGGTGGTCAACATTGACGACGCCGTCAATGCCATCGCCGCCAGCGTCGAGAAGGCCGAACGCCTGAGCGGCTACCGTGTCGCCACCGCTTTCGTGGGTGTGAGCGGCCGCCACATCTCCTCGCTCAACAGCCGGGGCGTGGTGGCGGTGCAGCGGCCCGATCGCGAAATCACCCGCAACGACGTCGCCCGGGCGGTTGAGTCGGCCCAGGCCGTCGCCATTCCCACCCAGCGCGAGATTATCCACGTCATCCCCCGCGCCTACGTGGTGGACGGCAACGAGGGCATCCGCGATCCCATCGGCATGAGCGGCTTCCGTCTGGAGGTGGAGACCCACATCGTCACCGGCGAGGTGATGGCCATCCAGAACCTCATCCGCAGTGTGCAAAAGGCGGGGTTGGAGATCGACGATCTGGTGCTGCAGCCGCTGGCCTCAGGCGAGGCGGTGCTCACCGATGAGGACAAGGATCGCGGCGTCATGCTCGTTGACATCGGCGGTGGCACCACCGACATCGCCATCTTCGTGCAGGGCGGAGTATGGC
>JAOACN010000524.1 GCA_026417815.1 Chloroflexaceae bacterium
GCCGATGTCCACGCCTACGCCTGTTGTGGGGCGCTCACCGCAGGCTGGGCGCAGCAGATTGACGCTCCCCTGGCCCTCGAGAGCCGCCCCGACTACGTGTTCGGCGGCGCGGGTTCCTCCGTGCGCATCACCGGGAGGGAACAGTTCAACAACGCCGGTGGCACGCCCCGCGCCCTGGTCATTCGCGGCGCAGGCGAATGGGTGATCCGCTATCGCATGCGCGCCGACAACTTCACCGGCATCTGCGGCTACGACCAGCCGAACGATCTCGCCGGCCCGCGCCTGTTGTGGATCCTCGATCACGACCGGCCAGATGGGCGCTCAAATGTGGTACCGGCCGCCCCGAACGGCCAGCAGTTCCTGTGCAGCGCGCCCGCCGGAACCTACGCCTGGCGCGCGTTTGATAGCCGCTTCCTGGCTGACGGCGCCCCCGCGCCACGCTCCGCGCGCCTCATCATCAACGACGACCGAATCCACACCCTCGCCATCTACGTTCAGAATGGGTTCGGGACGGGCGGCGCGGCCTGGATTGATGAGGTGGAACTGATCGCGCCCGACGGTCAGCCGGTTTACCTGAACGGATCGTTTGATCCCACCCCATTAAACTACGACACCGCCCTGCTCACTGCCGCCTATAGCTGGCAGATCGGCGGGCGAACCCGGTCCGGCCCGCGCAAGCCGGTTACCCGTGGCGAGGTGGCCCTGGGCGACGCGAACGACTATCAGGGGGACGCGAACCACGACCAGCGCCGCGATACGCGCGGGATCTGGCTTCACAATTTCATCTGGGGCCAGATCAATGCCGGGGGGCTTCACGAGTTGTACTGGGATGCTGGAAACATCCGCCGCTACAACCTCTACCCTCACTTCAAAGCCTACCGCGACTTCATGGACGGCATCCCGCTGAACAACGGGCGCTACGCCGACGCGCGGGCAGTCGCCTCGCACCCCGATCTGCGGGCGTGGGGACAGGTTGATCGGGTCGCCTATCGCGGCCACCTCTGGGTCAGCAATCGCCAGCATACATGGCGCAACGTCGTGGATGCCGTACCCGTCGCGCCCATCAGCGGCACGCTCACCATTCCCGATGTCGTCCCCGGCGCCTACCGCGTCACCTGGTGGGATGCCTACGCGGGCACGGCTACGCTGACGGAGACGGTGACAACGACCGCCTCCAGTCTGACGCTGCGGTTACCCGCGCCGCTGGTGAGCGATGTGGCCCTGCGCTTCGAGCGCCAGCCGGTCTTGTATTTGCCCAGCCTGTATCGAGACGCTGCCGTGGGGCGGTGATGCCCCGAGGATTGTCCGGGGCCGGGCGCTACGTCGCTACGGGCCTGTGCTGATACCTTCCTGGGAGGCGGGAGAGCTTTGCCCTCCCAGAACCTCTCTAGCTTTTCTCGAAAAGATTGACCTGCAACGCTGGTGGCGCGAGCGCAACGAGCCACACCGCTCAGGGTCCTCAGTGGATCAAGCGTTCCGGTCAGTGCTCTATCCTTGCTCGGTCGGAGGGGTATGGGGAAACCTGGTTTCCCCGTGCCCCTGCCTGGCCGCCCGCACCACGACCTCGTGCGTCCTTCCATCGTCGCGCAGGGGGATGCGCCCATCGGGCAGCCGTTCGCCGTCAAGCAGGGTTTCGAGGTCCGCGCCGGCTTGCTCCGGCAGGCGTTCGACCCGAATGTGGTACACGCTCCCGCCGTAGCGGTAGGCAACCTCGTAGCCTGGCCACTCAGGCGGCACACACGGCTGCACGCGCAGCGTGGCCCCTTCGCGCCGTAGCCCCAGGATCACCTCCAGCCCCAGCCGGTAGAGCCAGCCCGCCGACCCGGTGTACCAGGCTGTCTCTTATACACATCTGACGC
>JAOACN010000299.1 GCA_026417815.1 Chloroflexaceae bacterium
CATTGGCCTCAAGCTATCTTTTATCGACCTGCCACCGGCGCTGCACGAGGCGCGCATGCTGGCGCGGAGGGTCGCTCCCTCCGCACCTCCCCCAGCCTGGCACGCCACCGGCGGCGCAGCGCAACCACGGCAGAGCCGCGGGGCCCCCCCCTTTCCCCACCCTCCTATGTGTGGTAACACCACAGCGCAACGTTGCGGCTATACTTAATCTTGACGGATCGCAGATGGCAATGGCGAGGCCCGTGGCCGCGCCAAGGCAGGCAGGCGATGCTCGAGCCCGGCACGATACTTCAAAACCGCTACGAGATTGTCGCGCCGATCGGCAAAGGCGGGATGGGCTCCGTGTACCGGGCGCGCGATCTGCGGCTACGTACCGATGTGGCCCTCAAAGAGACCCTGTTTTCCGATCCGGCCTACCGCCGCGCCTTTCAGCAAGAGGCGCAGATCCTGGCTCGTCTGCGCCATCAGGCCCTGCCACGGGTGCTCGACCACTTTAGCGAGGGCCAGGGTCAGTTCCTGGTTATGGAGTACATCCCCGGCGAGGATCTGGGCAACCAGCTCGCCCGGCTCGGCGCGCGCTTCGCCACTCCCCAGGCGATGCCCACCATTCTGCGCTGGACCGACCAGCTCCTCGACGCCCTGCATTACCTGCATACACGGCCAGTTCCCGTGTACCATCGCGACATCAAGCCCAAGAACCTGAAACTCACCGCGACCTATGAGATCATTCTGCTGGACTTCGGGCTGGCGCGCGGCGGTATGACGGTTTCGTTCGATCTGAGTGACACTACCGCCTTGCCGGCCCAGGCGCGCAAGATATACGGCTTCACTCCACCCTATGCCCCCCTCGAACAGATGCGCGACGGGGAACCGGATGCCCGCAGCGACCTGTACGCTCTGGCCGCAACCATCTACCACCTGCTGACGGCAACCATGCCGGTTGACGCCATGTCGCGCATGGCAAAACTGGCCAACCGCCAGCCCGACCCGCTCCGTCCCATCCGCGAACTGGCGCCCCACGTTCCCGAGGGCATCGCGGAGTTGCTGCAGCAGGCGCTGAGTGTGACCGTGGACGAGCGTCCGAAGACGGCCAGAGCCATGCGCGAGACGCTGCAACGCTTGCGCGGCAGCATTTCCTCCACCCGCGCCGGTTCGACCAGCCAGCCCGCCAACCGGCCAGCTCCGCCAGGCGCCGCGGGCCCCGAGGAGAGGCCTGCTTCCGAGCCGCGACCGCCGGTTGAGGGCCTGAGCACCAGCGCGACCAGTTACCCCGGCGCGATCACCCCTAATGTCGCCGGCCCAGCCACGGAATTGACGGCAAGGCCCATCGGCACGCTGCTACGGATGCTCACCACTGGCAGCCCCATCCGCTCACTCGATTTCAGCCCCAGCGGCGCGCTGCTGGCCGCCGGCTACGATGATCATACGGCCGGTCTCTGGCGCGTCGCCAATTTCAGCCACCTGGCAACGCTCAAAGGGCACACCAGCGGCATCCGCTGTCTGCGCTTCGCTCCAACGGGCGGCGCCCTCGCCACGGCCAGCGATGATGAGACCGTGCGGCTCTGGCAGGTGGCCGATAGCGCCTTCCTCCGGTTGCTGCGCGTGCCGGGGTGCCCGATCGAGAGCATCGCCTTCAGCCCCAACGGGCGCCAGCTTGCCGTGGGCGGCTGGGGCAGCGCCATCACCCTCTGTGAGGTAGAAAAGGATCGTATCGCTATTATCAACAGCCTGGCGTCTCCCTTCATCCACAGCCTGGCCTTCAGCCCCGACAGTAACCTGATCGCCGCCGGGGCCTACGATGGCTCGGTGTACCTCTGGCAGCCCGATCATGCGCAACTGGTGGGCGTGCTGAGCGGATCAGCCACCTTTATCAACTGCGTCGCCTTCAGCCCCGATGGGACCTGGCTCGTCGCCAGCAGCGGCAACCAGGCGCGTGTCTGGCGCCTGCGTGACCAGAAGCCGATCGAGAGCCTGGGAGGGCACCAGGGGCCGGTCCACGCCATTGCCTTCAGCCCCGATGGGCGCTTTCTCGCCACCGCCAGCGAAGACCGGCTGATTCGCCTGTGGCGCACCAGCGATTGGACCGCGCTGCCCACCACGCTGGAACACCGCGCGGGTGTGGCCAGCCTTGCCTACGCTCCCACCGGGTCAATGATCGCCAGCGGCGCCCGCGATGGGCGCATCTACCTCTGGAAGATTTCGGGGACGTAAGGCGCCTCCGCACGTGCTTCGCCCTCCCGGATCCTCCCCCTGTCAGACGCGCACCCGCTCCACAACTTCAAGAATGCGCTCGGCGCGGCGGCCATAGGTGTGCTCGGCGGCGATGGCGCGACGCATCGCCGCGCCCGCGTCGTCGGGCGCGGCGGTCAGGGCGGCACCGAGGGCCGTGGTGAGGCCCTCGAGATCGCGGCGGGGAAAGGTGTGGCACAGGGGGGGAGACACGATCTCGTGCAACGCGGGAATGGCCGGCACGACCAGGGGTTGGCCGAGGGCCAGGTACTCGAAGAGCTTCAGCGGCGAGGCGGTCACGTCGGTTACCGTGTCGGGAATGACCAGCACATCGGCAGCGGCCAGATAGGCCACGACGTCGGCCTGGGGGCGCGGCGGAACGAGGCGCAGGGCTTCGGCAATACCGAGGCGCGCGGCCTCGTGGCGCAGGGCCTCGCGCTCGGCTGGCCTTCCCCCGACCAGCACAAGGGCCAGATCGGGATGCTGCGAGCGCAGGCAGGCGGCAGCGGCGAGGAGGCCGTCGAGCCAGCGATGGGCGAAGGTCATGCCGGCGTAGGCGATGATTGGCCCATCGGCGGGCAGACCCAGGGCGTCACGGGCGGCCAGACGCGGGCGAGGCGCGAACAGGCGCTCGTCGTAGGCGTCGGGGATCACAAAAACATCGGCGGGATCGCGCCAGCCGATGGCGGCGAGCAGGCGCCGGAAGTCGGCGGTGAGTGACACCACCGCCGAGG
>JAOACN010000386.1 GCA_026417815.1 Chloroflexaceae bacterium
AGATGTGTATAAGAGACAGGCCCAGAAGTAGCGCAGGCTCCGCACCAGCAGCGTCAGCGCGACCAGATCCAGCAGAATAACCAGCGGCAGGGCCAGATCGGTGGCGAAGCCGATCAGCGGCAGCACCACCGGCAGGATGATGTACTGCAGCGTGCAACGCAGCCCCGAAATCAGCAGCGACAGACCGAAGGCGCGGGTGGCAGGGGCGCTGTCCACCTCACTCTCAACGTCTGCGTCGCATGTTTCGGCGACGGCTTGCGGCGGCGGGGGAACCCGGAGCAAACGGGCAAAGAACCGATCCACGGTGTCAATCATAGCCATAGGCGTTCCACTTCCAGACCCGCGGGGCGCATACGTTAGTATCCTGACATATTATACCTGATTGGACAAGGCGTAGAGGCGGCCCGACGGGCCTCCCCTACGGCCGTTCGCCCGGGATTAACTCTACTTTGTCACCTTGCCGCTGGCGGGGGTTGCGGGGGCCGGAGGCCCCCGAAGATCTTCCCTTCCTGGCGCGGCGCGGCGAAGCCGCGCCCCACCCGGAAGGGGAAAGTTCGGAGGGGTGCAACCCCTCCGAACCTCCTCGCAGCGGAAGCCGCGGCACGCGACAGAGTAGAGTTAAGGGGGATTGTGTTTACCCCTGGCGCATGCTATACTCCTGGTAGTTAGCAATCGAAACACTATGATCACGAAGTAATCCACGCCGGCCAGCGCCAGGCGTTGGCCGGATCCGGCGCCGGAGGATGTGGGCGGGCGAAGCCCTCCCAGGAACATCCTTACTCACTCCGATGTTGGGCGGCAAAGCCGCGCATCAAGGGTAGCCGGGAGCGGTTCCGATCCCCGCGGGAACGCTCGGAAGGCGACGAGCATGGCGGAGACCCCATCAACAAAGCGCGCCAACCCGCGTCAGCGCCGACGGGTTGGCATAGACGGCCCGACCACCAAGGAGCGCGACTACCTGGAGGTGCTCTATTACCTGTCGCAGCGGGGCGAACCGGTGATCGCGGCGCAGGTGGCGCGCTGGCTTGCCCTGCAGCCGCCCACGGTCAGCCATGCCCTCCAGGAGATGGAGAAGAAAGGCTATATTCAGCGCGATGAGCGCGGCGAGATCGCGCTTACCCCCCTCGGGTTTGGTCTGGCCGAGGGGATCGTGCGTCGCCATCGCATTCTCGAACGCTTCCTGGCCGACGTTGTGGGTGTGCCCTGGCACATGGTGCATGAAGAGGCGGTGCACCTGGAACACGCCCTGTCGCCTGCACTTGAGGACCGCATTACCACCCTGGTTGGCAACGCCACCACCTGCCCGCACGGCAATCCCATCCCCGGCAGCGGCGAGAGCTACCACAGCCCGGTGCGGCTCGACATGGCCCCGGCGGGCGCGCTCTTCACCGTCCGGCGCATCGAAGAGGAAGCCGAGGAGCGCACCGATCTCCTGCGCTATCTGGAGGCGAATCGCCTGCTCCCCGGAAACCAGTTCTTTATCCCCGATACCTCGCCAACCTACGGCGTTACCCTGCGGAGTTGCAACCGCGATACCACCGTCTCGCCGGAAATTGCCGCGGTGATCTGGGGCGAAACGGCGGCGATCGACCCGCAGACCGGCGGGGCGTAGACCGCGCAATCCTCTGGGGGCGCTACCTTCTCCCGCCAGTTGACGGGCATTGCATCTGCCGTCCCCTGTGCTATAATCCGGATCACTAACGCACTTGCGCAATTCCTATACCGTCGCGGCGACCCGATAGCCCGGATGCCAGGGCGTAAAGGTGGAAGCTGGTGCAAGTCCAGCGCTGTGCCGCAACTGTAACCGACCGTTCCTCACAACGGTTGGAAGCCAGGACGCCTGCCGCGACGTTGCCGTTCAACCCTTCTCGAGCCAAGGAGGACGAACCTCACCCGCGCACCCTCAACGCTCCCGCGTGAAGGCCCGCCCGGAGAATCGTCGCCCCGGCCCTCGAAAGAGGCCGGGGCGTTTCAGTAGGGCCGAAGCATCGGCTGCGCCAATGCTTTGGCCCATCAACAGATCCTGGAACACCTATGACTGCCGAAACACCTTCAGATCCGGGCGGAACCCGGATCGACTCCACTCCCGAAGCCGCCGAGCGGCGGAGGGCGGCGCGCGCGAACCCCGTTCGCAAGGGGTTGCTCATCGTCAATACCGGCAATGGCAAGGGCAAAACCACTGCCGCCCTTGGCATCCTGTTGCGCGCCTGGGGCCGCGATCTGCGTGTCGGCGGCATCCAGTTCATCAAGCACGAGAACGCTAACTACGGCGAACTGCGCGCCCTCGAGCGCATCGGCATCACCCTTGCACCGATGGGCGATGGCTTCACCTGGACCAGCCGCGATCTCGATGAGACCCGGGCCAGGGCGTTGCACGGTTGGGAACTGGCCAAAGCGAAGATCGTCTC
>JAOACN010000407.1 GCA_026417815.1 Chloroflexaceae bacterium
AGATGTGTATAAGAGACAGGCATCCAGTAGACGTGCGCGGCCTCCTGGAGCGAGGCAACCGCGTCTTTGAGTTGCCCGGCCTTGCGTTGCAATTCGGCGGTGCGGGTCAGACCCTCCAACCCCTTCTCGAGGTAGCCGCGGCGCAACTGCATACGGGCCAGACGACTGCTCACCGCGATATGATTGGGCGCGAGCTTCAGGGCGTATTCGAGCATCTCGATGGCCCGGTCGAGTTGCTGGCGCTGCTCATAGTGGGTCGCCAGGTCGTCGAGCTGGGCCAGGGCCTCGGTGAGCTTGCCCTGGCGAAAGTAAATGTCGGCGAGCTTGGTGTAGATCGCCCGATCGTAGGGCAGCAGTTGTTTTGCCTCGAGCAAGGCCCGTTCGGCGCCTGCCAGATCGTCGCTGGCGGCATAGGCTTCGGCCATGCGCCGCACCAGATCGCCCCGGCTCAATGGCGTGGCGAAGGCGTGCCTCGAAGCGGCGCTGGATGCGCCCGGCCCCGCCGCGGCCTGGGCCCGGCGCAGATGCTCCAGGGCCTCTTCGGCCTGGCCCAGGGCGATGCAGCTATCCGCAGCAGCCTGGTGCGCCAGCACCGGCGAGAGGAGCGGATCGACTGCGTCGGCGAGCAGGGCGATGGCTTGCTCCAACTCCAGCAGGGCCAGGGAGTGCTGACCCGCGTGCTGCTGGATAATCGCCAGCAGGTAGTGCAATACCGGCGCATCGGCCAGAAGCAACGCGCCGCGATACTCGGCCTGCACCGGCCCAAGCTCCTGCGGCTGTTGCTTGCACAGATCCAGCACCGTGGCAAGCGAGTCCCACACGGCGTCGGGCTCATTGCCCATCAGCGCCAGGGTGAGGTTCAGGCGCGCCACGGCCACAGGGTCGTCGGGCCGGCCATATTCGAGGGCCTTGCGGAACTCCGTCAGCGCGGCATCATAACGCTCGAGTTTGAGCAGGGTGAGGCCGTACTGGGTATGCACGTGGGCGTCGCGCGGGGCGAGCTGGATGAGGCGGCGATACTCTTCCAGGGCCTTATTGGTCTGCCCCAGGCGCACGTAGGTGTTGGCCAGGAGGATCGATTGGGCCACCGCTTCGTCGATCCGTCCCGCGCTGCGGAGCAACTCGGCGAGACGGGCGCGGGCGTTGATCGTGTCGGGCGAGAGCTCGATGAAGCGGAAGTAGACGTCAATGGCCTTTTCAGGCTCGCCGCGCACACGGAAGGTGTCAATCAACAACTGGTACTTGGCCAGGGCCTCTTCGGGCCGCCCCTCGCGCTCGTAGATCTCACCCATGCGCAGGTGAATGGGCAGATAGTTGATGTCGAGGCGGATGACCTCCATGCAGGCGTCCAGGGCGGCGTCGAGCAGGCCCTGGTCGAGGTACTTGCCGCTGAGTTCGACCCAGCCTTTCACTTCCTCGGGCAGGCCAGTGGTATCCAGAGGCGTAGCGGGGGCAAAGCTCGGCGCAACCTCGGGCAGACTCTCCAGCAACAACAGCGGTTCAGGGCGAGCTTCGGGGCCGGGAGCGGCCAGGTCGTCGGAAGTCGCGGGGCGCTGATCGCGGAGGAAGTCGGTAATCGGGCGGATCTTGCCCCAACTCTCCGCCGTGGGCAGCTCTTCAGCGGGGGGCGCTTCAGGTTCGGCAGGGTGGGTCAGGACGCCGGTGCCCATCTCACGGAGCTTGGCGAACATGTTGCGATCAGCAAGATCCTTGGAGCGCTGCTTGAACTCCACGGCCCGCTCCCGTCCCCAGCGTTTGCTCTCCAGGAAATTGGCAAGGGCGCCGTAGAGGGCGGCAGCGCGGGCGATGTCGCCGATCTCCTCGAACGTTGTCGCCGCGTACTCGTACATCTGGATGAGATCCTCGGACTCGGCCTTGCCGATCGACTCCAGATCCACCAGACCGATGGTTTGCTCAAACTCCTGCGCAGCCTGCGGCAACTGGCCAAGTTCGCGGTAGCTCAGGCCCAGCGCGAAGTGTGCCGACAGGGCATACTCCGCATCGGAGGCGGCCCGGGCCAGCACGTCCACGGCGGCGCGGTGGTCGCCGCGCTCCTGGTAGATCAGGCCCAGTGAGTAGAGCACGTCGGCCCGTTGCAGCCCGGCTGCCAGGGCCTGTTCGTAGAGGGCGGCAGCGCCGTCAATGTCGCCGGCCTCCTGGGCCTTCTGCCCCTGCTCGACCAGCTTCTCCACCTGGAACTGCTGCGAGCGCAATGCGCCGGTGACCCCGCGCTGGCCGGGACGGGCCTCAGGAACCGACGGGGCCACGGGACCGCGGGCGCTTTCCAGGCCGGCCTCGCGGGCCATGGCGTCGCGCAGGGTGACGATCAGATCCTTGGCCTCGCGGCTGTTCGGATCGAGGCGAAGGGCGGCCTCGGCGGAGGCGGCGGCCTGGTCGAGATGCTGGTTGGCGAAACTCTGCTGGGCCAGCGTCAGATGCTCCCGGGCCGCCTCCTGGCGCGCCTGCATCTCTTCGTAGAGCCGCGCCAATCGCAGGCGCTGTTCGCGGTCCTCGGGACGCAGTTTGAGCAATTCGCGCAGGGCCTCCACTGCCTGGGCGGGCCGGCGCTGGGCCAGGTGCAGATCGGCCAGGCCGCGGAAGCTCTCGACCGCCGCCGCGATGTTGCCCTGGCGCTGGTGAACCTGGGCGATATAGCTCAGAAAGAAGGGGTTCTGCCGGTCCGCGGCGCGCAATTCCTCGAACAGTTGCAGCGCGCGCTCGAGCTTGCCGGTATGAAAGAGGGCCACGGCCGCCGCCGTGCGCGCATCGGCATCCTGGGGAAACTCCTGAAGGGCGCGAACCGTCGCGCGCAGCGCGTCGTCCCATTGCCCCTGGCGCGCCGCCTCACGGCTCTGCTCCATCGCTCGGTCGAAGATTGCGCGGTTACCTGCCATGGCTCTGTTCTTTGCGCGTGGAACGCGATTCTCGAAAGCGGGTTTCTTCGTTCCCCGGCCTACCAGGGTGTCGGCCCCCCGACACTGGTTAGACGGTGGGGGAACCAGGGTTTCCCACGCCCCGCCTGCCGCGAAGGGGGGAAAGCCGGCCTTCCCCACGCCCCCGGATACCGGCTGGACGGTGGGGAAACCAGGGTTCCCCACGCCCCTGCTACGCTCCCAACAACGTAAGGATCAACGCCTTCTGCACGTGCAGGCGGTTCTCTGCCTGGTCAAAAACCACCGACTGCGGGCCATCGATCACCTCGGCGGTCACCTCTTCGCCGCGATGGGCGGGGAGGCAGTGCATAAACACCGCCTGAGGGGCGGCCAGGGCCATCAGAGCCGGGTTCACCTGGTAGGGGGCGAAAACCGGACGGCGGCGGGCGGTTTCGTGCTCCTGGCCCATCGAGGTCCAGACATCGGTATACACCGCGTCGGCGCCGCTGACGGCCTCGGCCGGGGCGGCGCTGATGGCGATGCGGGCGCCGCTGGCGCTGGCAAGGCCCTCGGCGCGTTCGAGAATCTCCGCGTCGGGCCGGTAATCGGGCGGGCAGGCCACGGCCAGATCCAGGCCAAGGGTCGCCCCCAGCAGCAACAAGGAATGGCAGACGTTGTTGCCATCGCCCACATAGGCGAGCCGCAGGCCCCGCAGCGCGCCAAAGCGTTCGCGGAGCGTGAGCATGTCGGCGAGGGCCTGGCAGGGATGCTCCCGATCCGAGAGCGCATTGATCACCGGGACGGAGGCGTAGCGCGCCAGGGTCTCGACCGTGGCGTGCCTGAAGACACGCGCGGCGATGGCCTGCACCCAGCGGCTGAGGTTTCGCGCCACATCGGGCACGCTCTCGCGCCCGCCCATATCAATGTCGTTCGCTGAGAGGTACGATCCATGGCCACCGAGCTGGGTCATGCCCGCCTCAAAGGCCACGCGGGTACGCAACGACGGCTTTTCAAAGACGAGGGCGAGGGTCTTCCCCTGGAGGGGCAACCCGGCGTGGGCCGCACCGCCATTGGCGCGAAACTCGGCCTTGAGCTGGGCGGCCCGATCCAGCAGGGCCTCGGCCTCGGACCGGCTCAGATCGCCCGCCGACAGATAGTGCTGTAGCATCGGTCTCGCTCCCCGTCACCGCGGCGCTCAAGCCGCACCGCGTATGCAAGAACCTATGATACCAGAGGATCATTACGAGCATACCGTGCGTGGTCCAGGAGGGAAAGACGCCCCCATCCGGCGGGCGGGGGCGCGGGCAAACCAGATTTCCCCGGGACTCTTCCAGGGAGGGCGAGGGAGGGCCTCGTTCGCCCAGAAACGCTTTTCCCTGGAACTACCTGTGAGCCGAGGCGCCGGGCGCGCCGATCAGGCATTCCCCTCGCGGCGGCCCATGCGTTGCAGATGGTGTGACTTTTTCTGTTCAAAGCGCTGTGCAGCGGGCGTGCGCCGGTAATCATCGGCATCAATAATGATGATCTCATCGCAAAGATCACGATCGGTCATACGCGAGAGAATACGCGGCTCGATATCTCTGGGTTCGCGATTGCTGGTAATCACCGTAGGCAGGCGGTAGTTGTAGCGGTGGTTGAAGATCTGGAACAGCTTCTCGCGGGCCCAGGGAGTGGCATTCTCGGTGCCCAGGTCATCGAGGATCAGCACCCCGGCGCTGCGGACCTGTTCAAAACGCTCATCGTAGCCCACCTCGCTGTGGGGGCCGAAGGTGGAGCGCAGGTGATCGAGCAGGTCGGGCACCACCGTGAAGAGCACCTCGTTATGATTGGCGAGGAGTCGATTGGCGATAGCGGCGGCCAGGTGCGTCTTGCCGCAGCCATAGCCGCCGAAGAGGATCAGCCAGCCCATGGGATGCTCGGCGAACTTCAGCGCCCGGGCGTAGGCCCGCGCCACCCCGCGCACCCCGGCGTCAAAGTTGTCGAAGGTCTTATTAAGGAACGGCCCGAGGTTGCTCATGGCCCGTAGCATCTCACCGCGCTGCCGAAGGCGCTCGGCCGTGCGGCAGCTACAGGGCCAGAGGCGGCCAAAATCAGGGTGGCCGTAGGGCACATCGGCCACCAGGTACCCGGCGCCCTTGCAGCGCGGGCAGGGCGCATCAGAGATCGGTGTCGTCACTGCCGCGTCGGAAGAGATCTCCGAAGGCGCCGCCGGTGTATTTTTCCACATCGATAGGTCGTTCGGCGCGATGCGTCGCATCCTGTCGTCCATGGACCGCCCACCTCTCAAGGACCTTGCGAATATAGCGCCAGGAACGGGCATTGGCGCGCACGGCCTCGCGCATGGCCTCTTCGATCCATTCGCGGGGGTAGCGTTCTTCGGCCTCGCGCAGTTCATCAACCAGCATCGGGGTAACCAGGCCGATGTTCTGCTCGTACAGACCGAGGAGCGAGGGCCGCTGCGACGGCGCCTCGGCGGCCGGGGCCAGAGCGACCTGCGCCCGGGTCAGGCGCTCAACCCAGGCCCGATTAGCGGCCGTGTGCACCAGGTACCAGTTCCCCACGCGACCACCGGCGGGCAGGGCCACGTGCAGCAGCGTTCCCCGCCGGACGGCCGCTTCCAACCCCTCGGCGAGCAGATCTTCAAACGGGCGCAGCTTCGAGACCGAGCGCAACGAGCGCCGCAGCGTGCGATCGGCCAGCAACTCCTCCCAGCTCAGGCGACGGGGTGTGGCCCGCTGCTGGCTCAGGCGGTAGAAGACGTGCAGGGTTACCTTGAGCTCGCTGGGGAGGGTGATCGCGGGCAGAACCTCGCTGAACAACTCCGGGGGCAGGCCCACAAGCGTATCGGTTGAGAAGCCGGTAAACACCATGGGCCTCCTGCGCGCCCGTCCACTCCTGCCCGCTATGTTACCACATCCTCGGGGCAAAAGCAGCCAGCAGACGTAACTGTTCACCCTTCTCCTGGGAGCGAGGGCATCTTGCCCTCGAATCCTGACGAGGGCGGGACGCCTCGCTTCCAGGTCTGCGGGGTTACCCCCAACTCTGAACACGTACCCGGCAGACAAAATCTGTGCAAAGGGTTGACAAAGCCGGTTCATCGTGGTATCCTTCACAGGGAAATATTCCTGGGGGCGAAGTACCGGGAGAGAGACCTTGAAATCCAATCGCGCATCGCTGGTGTTTATTTTTCTGACCGTCTTCATCGATCTGCTGGGCGTGGGCATTGTTCTGCCCCTGCTTCCGTTTTACGTTAAGTTGATCGAGGAGACGGGCACACCGTGGCTGGCTGCGAACCACGCGCTGATCGTCGGGGCGCTGACAGCCTCCTATTCGTTGTTCCAGTTCCTGTTCGCGCCGATCCTGGGCGGCCTGTCCGACCGCTTCGGGCGCCGTCCGGTGCTTCTGTTGAGTCTGCTCGGCGCGGCGTTTTCATACGTGCTCTTTGGCCTGGCCGATAGTCTGCGCGGCTTTGGCGCCGAGGCGGTGCTGGCCGTGCTCTTCATCTCGCGGATCATCGCCGGAATTACCGGCGGGAGCATCAGCGCCGCGCAGGCCTACATCGCCGACGTGACACCCCCGGAGGAGCGCGCCCGCGGCATGGGTCTGATCGGCGCGGCCTTCGGGTTGGGCTTCATGCTCGGCCCGGCCATGGGTGGCCTGCTTAGCCTGGTCAGCCTGAGCGCCCCGGCCTTTGTCGCCGCGGCCCTGGTGTTTGCCAGCGTGGTCTTCGGCTACTTCCGCCTGCCCGAGTCGCTGCCCGTCGAGCGGCGCGCGCAGCAGTTGCAGAGCATCAACCCGTTCAAGCGCCTGCACGCCGTGATTGGCCTGGAGGCGATTCGCCCCCTCTTGCTGGGGGTGGTGATGCTCAACTTCGCCTTCGCCGGGCTGCAGAGCAATTTCGCCGTGTTCGCCAACACGCGCTTCGGCTTCGGTCCGACCGACATCGCCTTCGTCTTTGCCTTCATTGGCCTGGTGGCGGTAGTGATGCAAGGCTTCCTGATCCGCAAGCTGGTGCCGCGGTTTGGCGAGGCGCGTCTGGCCGTAAGTGGCCTGCTGCTCATGGCGCTGGCCTTCGCGATGATCGCCTTCGTCCCCGCCGGCTGGATGCTCTACCCGGCCACCGCGGTTCTGGCCATTGGCAGCGGCATGGCCACGCCCAGCCTGACCAGCCTGATCTCGCGGCGCGTCTCGCCGCAGGCCCAGGGATCGGCCCTGGGGGGTGTGCAATCTGTCTCTTATACACATCT
>JAOACN010000415.1 GCA_026417815.1 Chloroflexaceae bacterium
GGATATTGCGCTCCCGGCCATCGCGGAGCACGGTGAGGGTGATGGTGTCGCCGGGCTTGTAGCGCAGCAGCAACTGGCGGAGGGAGGTGTTGTAATCCAGGCGGACGTCGTTCACGGCGACGATAATGTCACCTTCGCGCAGGCCGGCGCGGGCAGCGGCGCTGCCGGGCTGCACGGCGGGCTCACCGGGCCGGCTGCTGCGGATGTAGGCCCCATTCTGCACCGGCAGATTGAACTCGGCAGCCACCTGGCCGTCAATGGTCAGATAGGTGATCCCCAGGAAGGGGAAACGCACGCGGCCGGTGGCGATCAACTGGTCGGCCACGTTGCGGAAGATCGCGCTGGGCACGGCGAAGCCCAACCCCTCGACCGGAGCGGCGCCAAAGCCAAAACCGCCGGTGTCGCCACGCACAACCAGGGTGTTGATGCCAACGACCTCGCCGGCCAGGTTGATCAGTGGGCCGCCGCTGTTGCCCGAATTAATCGCTGCGTCCGTCTGGATCAGCCCCTCCAGGCCGCTGCCGGGGAGGGAGCGGTTGAGCGCGCTGACCACGCCGGCCGTGACGGTGTTGCGGAAGTTGCCCAGCGGGCTGCCGATGGCCAGCACCGTCTCGCCCGGCTGCAACTTTGTCGAGTCGCCAATGCTCGCCACGCCGGGGACGGCGCCCTGGACACGGATCACGGCGATGTCGTTGAGCGGGTCGGTACCGATCAGCCGCGCTTCCTGCAACGTGCCGTCGGCAAAGAGCACGCGCAAGCCGGTGGCGTTCTCAACCACGTGGTTGTTGGTGACGATGTGACCCTGTTCGGTAATGACCACGCCGCTGCCGCTGCCGCGTCCCTGCCGGGTGGTAACGATCACGGTGACCACTGCGGGGCCCACTTTCTGCACTGCGGCCACCACAGCATCGGAATGGGCCGAGTGCCCGACCGCGCTCTGCGTGGACGGGGCCAGGCGCGGGGCGGCCTGCGCCTCACTCTGCAGGTTTACCGGCTGGGCAGCGACGGCAGGCGCGGCGGAGGCGTCGCGCCCGGTAACAACCATCGCTACCGCCCCGCCAGCAACGGCCCCGCCACCAATGCCAATAACGATTCCGAGCAGCAGGATGGCCAGGAGCAAGAGCGGATTGTGTTTGCGTTCCATGGGTTATACCATTTTAGATTGCAGATGGCAGGGGCGAGACATCTTTCGCCCCTACGAGCCGATCGGGTGCCACCCGGCGTCAGGGTCGCTGCCGCCCGCATCGAGCACGGGGGATGCGTAGTTCCCCCGACCTCCAACCCGGGTACGTGTTTACACTTCTCCTGGGAGCGAGGGCATCTTGCCCTCGAATCCTGACGAGGGCGGGACGCCCTCGTTTCCAGATCTGCGGGGTTACCCCAACGCTGAACACGTACCAATCCGGAGAGATTCGGATACCCTGTTGCTCGGCAGGCCGGGGGGTGGGGAAACCTGGTTTCCCCACCATACTAACCGGCACGGAGACAGCCTGACACCCCGAGGACGGCTATCCTGACCCAGTATATGGTATACGACTGAGGACGAGGTTAAGCGGATGTAAGAACTGGATGAGAGCGGGGTTGTCGCACCGGAGCGGGATGAACAGAGGTTTTCCCGGGAGGGCGCAGCCCTCCCAGATCCCAGTTGTCACTTCAGCAAATCCTGAAGCGCGGGCTTCAGGGTCGGGAAGCGGAAGGAATAGCCCAGTTCCAGGGCGCGTTTGGGGAGCACGCGCTGCCCTCTGGTCACCAGGTCGGCCATTTCGCCGAGGGCGATGCGCAGGGTAAACTCGGGCACCGGCAGCCACGAGGGTGAGCCGAGGACTTCGCCGAGGGTCTCGCAAAAGGAGCGGTTGGTCAGGGGGTTAGGCGCGGTAGCATTGATTGGCCCGCGCACGCGCTCGTCTTCGAGGGCCAGCAGCAGGATGCCGATCTCGTCGTCGGGGTGGATCCAGGAGTAGTACTGCGTGCCGGGCATGATCGGGCCGCCGGTGCGGAGGCGGAAGGGCAGCAGCAACTGGGCCAGGGCGCCCCGCTCCGGGTCAAGCACGATGCCCGTGCGGATCAGGGCCGCGCGCACGCCATACTCCTCGGCGCGGGAGGCTTCCCGCTCCCAGGCGATGCACACCTCGGCGACGAAGTCGCGCCCGGGAGGAGAGCTTTCATCGAGGGGCGTGTCGTCGCGATAGCCGTAGTAGCCGATCGCCGAGGCGTTGACCAGCACGGCAGGGCGCTGTTCCGCGGCGGCGATGGCATTGACGATCCCCCGCGTGCCGATCACCCGACTGTTGAGGATCTCCTGCTTGTACTCCGGCGTCCAGCGCACCCCCAGCAGGCCCTGGGCGATGGGGGCCCCGGCCAGATGAATAACCGCATGCGCCCCGTCAATTGCCGTGGCCCAGGGGCCGCTTTCGGTGGGTGACCAGGACACATACTCGGCGGCGCCGGGCAGGGTGGCGCGCGCCTTCACGGGGTTGCGCGAGAAGATGACCAGTTCGTAGCCCCGTTCGCGCAGGGCGGTGAACAGCTTCGTGCCGATCAACCCGGTTGCGCCGGTGAGAACAATACGTTTATTAGTGGTATTCATAGGTATAGAGTACTCCGGGATGCATCACCGGTCAAGGGTGGGCGCGAGCGCGATTTTGGATTGTGGATTGAGCGTGGCGCACCTGGACCCCGTCGCCGTCGCGCTAACGACCGAAGGGGCGCATTCCCTGAATCAGCTTATCCGCCCACATTCATTTCTTCAACGAGCATGAATGGTCTGTAAACAAAGTCTTTCCCTAAACCCCCGCCCCCTCCCCAACCCTTCCCCGGCGGGGAGGGAGTCTGGCGCCTCCCCCCAACGGGGGGAGGCTGGGAGGGGGGCGGAAATGCCGCGCAACTTAGCTTTACAGACTAATCAGTCTCGCTGCGGGCCGGTGAGCCACGAACGCCGAGAGATGTGATACCCTGTGCGCTCGGAGGACGCAAGGAGGGACGCGCGCCGCGCGCATGGCGCTCGGTGCGCCTCGACCAGTCGAAGCAGTGGAGTGGAACGGAGTTATGCGGCGACACCCGATGGCCAGCCTGCTCGTGCTGGTGTTGATACTGCTGGTCTCGTTTGTTCCAGGCGCCCCGCCGGCAGGCGCTGCCCCCCGCCAACCCGCGGGGCCGCCCACCCTTTTCGGTCTGAACATGTACATCACCGGGCGCGAGCGCAGCGATGCCGAGGCCGCCGCGCTGGTGGCGATGGCCACCCGTATTGGCGCCAGTTGGACCCGCGAGGAGATCTGCTGGGCCTGCTGGGGTCGGGAGGCCGCGAACCTGTTCTACGACCGGCGCATCGGCCTGCTCGCCGACGCGGGCATCGGCATCATCGGCATGCTCCTGACCACCCCCGAGCAGTACCGCGACCCGCGCTGTGTGGCCCATGCCAGAGCGACCAACCAGCCCGCGTACTGGTGCGCGCCAACCGATATGGACGCCTACGCTCGCTGGGTTGGCCTGGTGGTCGAACGCTACGACGGCGATGGCTTCAACGATGCCCCCGGCTCCCCGCGGGTGGCCGCCTGGGAGATCTGGAACGAGCCGGATATGGACGGCACCTGGCTGCCCCGGGCCGACCCGGCGGCCTATGCCGTGATGCTGCGCAAGGCGTATGCCGCCGTCAAGCAGGCCGACCCGACCGCCATCGTGCTGAGCGGCGGGGTCTATGTCTTCGATGCGGTCGGCCAGAATGCCTTTATGGACCGGGTGGTTGAGTTGGCGGGCTGGGATAGCTTTGACGTGCTCTCGATCCACCCCTGGCTGATTGACCATGCTCCTGATGAACCCACGCTGATCAACCCCCGCGAGCGTTTCGACGTGACCATCCCCGGGCGGCTGGAACTGGCGAAGCGCTGGGCGGCCCGCGGCGGCAAGCCGGTATGGATCACCGAAGTGGGCTGGAGCGTCTGTGGCGGGGCCTGCGCGCCCCAGTTCGCCAGGAGCCTCGACCAGCAGGCCGATTACCTGGTGCGCACCTTCGTGCTGGCGGCGGCGGCGGGTATTCCCCACGTCAGCTATTTTCAGCTCGAGGACAAGTTCGGTGGCGCGCAACAACCGTGGGGACCGGCGGCGATCGTTGACGACGCGCTCAACCCCAGGCCGGCCTATCTGGCCTACGGCACGCTGGTGGCCCAGTTACAGTTCGCGCGCTACGAGGGAACCGGGCCGGCCCATCGCCCCGGACGGCTGGCCCACTACCGCTTCGTCCAGCCCGACGGCGGCAGTGTAGAGGTGCTCTGGAGCCTTGGCGAGCGGCGCAGCGTCGAACTGCCGCTGGCCCCGGGGCGCAGCGCGGCCCTGATCCAGCGTGATGGGGCCGAGCAGCCGCTTGCGGGCAGCGTGGCGAGCATCAGTGTGGGGGAGCGCCCGGTGTACCTGCGCCAGACGGCGCCCGGGCGTTCACGCGCCTTCGCCGAGACGGGGTTGACGGTGAGCGGAGTGTTTCTGGCGGCGTGGGAGCGCGGCGGCGGCCTGACCGTATTCGGCCTGCCGCTGACGCCGGAGCGCGTGGAGCGGAGCGCCGACGGGCGTGACCGGCGCGTGCAGTGGTTCGAGCGCAACCGCCTGGAGTACCACCCCGAGAACCCGCCGCCCAACGACGTGCTCAGCGGGCTGCTCGGGGTCGAGTACCTGGCGCGCCGCGGCATGGACTGGCGCGGCCTGCCCACGGTGAGCGGGGCCGGGCCAGGCTGCCGCTACTTCCCCGAGACGCAACACAGCCTCTGCCCGCCCTTCCGGGCCTTCTGGGAGCGCAATGGCGGCCTGGCGACGTTCGGCTACCCGATCAGCGAGCCGCTGACGGAAGCGGTGGAGGGAGGGCGCGTGTTGACCGTGCAGTACTTCGAGCGCAGCCGCTTCGAGGAGCACCCCGACCAGCCGCCCGCGCGCCGGGTGCAGTTGAGCCGCCTGGGGGCCGAGTTGCTGCCGTAGGGCGTGGGGAAACCTGGTTTCTCTACTCCCTTGCCGGACAGGTTGACATTAACCTGCTCCTGGCGCTAAGCGACCCGATGCACCTGCACCACGAGGCAGCCCATCGCTGGCTGGCCGTGCGGAGCGATGCGCCCTGGGCAACCTGCCCGTTAACCGAGAATGGCTTCGTGCGGATTGCCAGCCATCCCAACTACCCTAACCGTCCAGGAGATGCCCCGACGGTTCTCGGCTGGCTTCGCCGACTCTGCGCGCGGCAAGGCCACGTGTTCTGGCCCGATGACCTGAGCCTGCGTTCGCTGCTCGATCCCTCGGCCGTGTTTACGCATAGCCAACTCACCAATGTTTACCTGCTGGGCCTGGCAGTTGCCCACGGGGGAAAACTCGCCACCTTTGACCAGCACATCCCGGTTGCAGCGGTGAAGGGCGGCGCCCAGGCCCTTGAGGTGATCAGGGTGTGATACCTCAAGGGTGCAACCAGCCCACGCGCGCGAGGGGCTGGGAGGGGCGCTGTGGGGCTCCACAGGGCCCCTGGCAACCAGCTCACCCGCGCGTGGGGTTGGGTATCACTAACGGCACAAGGCTGTCAAGAGGTACAACCAGCCC